>JAICKT010000183.1 GCA_025927795.1 Parafilimonas sp.
GCAGCTAAAATCCGATAGCGCCTCATATAATGATTTATATAAGGGATGGCATTATTTCCGCAATGCCGGCATTAACAAAATTGCTTTAAATATCGACTCTTTAAAAAAGTATAATAACACACTTACAAATACTACTGAATTTATTCCCAACGACAGCCGCTTCCAGGCTTTAAAAAGCAGCGGGCAGTTGAATGTTATTGAAGATGATTCATTGCAAAATCTTATTCTTGATTTATATCAAAACAGAATAGCTTCTTTAAAGCTTACTACTTCATATATAACTGCCTTTAAAACACAACAGCTATTGTCTTTTCTTTCAAAAAATATGAGATATAATGCTGCTGGTAATTCAATCAATTTGCAGGAAGTAATTGAGATGCCTGAAATGCAGAATTATTTATTATTTGGCGGCTTTGGCTCCGAAGCTATGGAGCGGTATCATATTATTATTGATGAAAGTAAAAAGATAATTGAGATGATAAACAAACAGTATAAATGATAAATTACTAATTTAAATTTTCACTGTTTTATTTTTTCTGAATATAAAATACATCGGCACACCTGTAAGCATTAATGCAGCACCAATCGCTGCTTCGCGGGGGCGACTGAAAACCGTATTCACCACAAGAACTGCACAAAAAATTACAACAATTGCAGGCACAACAGGATAACCCCAAACTTTGTATGGTCTTTGTGCATCAGGCATTTTTTTACGGAGAATGAATACGCCTAATGTTGTTGCACCGTAATAAATAAATACTGCAAAAATTATCATGTCTGTTAGCTGGTCAAACGTTCCGGATAAAACAAGAATGCAAGCCCACACACATTGATACAACAATGAATTTACCGGCGCTTGTTTATCATTTAGCTTTGCTACTTTTTTAAAAAATAATCCTTCTGTTGCCATTGCAAAATAAGTGCGGCAACTTGAAAGTATAGTTGCGTTGCAGCATCCTAATGTTGTAACAAAAATCAATACAGATATAAACAACACGCCATTACTTCCCCAAAAACTTCTTACGGCTTCAATTGCAGCTATTTTATTACCGGCACTGTTTACTTCTTCCAGTTGCGGAATGGTTAATAAAGAAAGATAAGTTGTGTTTACCAAAAGATATAAAGCAATGATGGTAAAAATTCCAATCACAATTCCTTTAGGTAAATTTCTTTTTGCATCTTTTATTTCGCCGCCAACATAACCCACTGAAGCCCAGCCCTGGTAAGCCCAAAACGCTGCAAGCATTGCGGTAAACACTGCACTAAAAGTTACGGACGTGTTGTTTGTTGTTTGCATTTTTATGTTGCTGATATGTGCAACATGGCTCGTTAATCCAAATGCAATTATTAAAAATATACTTGCAAAAACCAATATTAAAATTGCCATGCTAAAACCTGCGCCTGTTTTAATACCTTTTGTATTTATCCATGTGAGTATAATAATGAGAATAATTGCAACGAGTTTTACATTCAAATCTGCAAAAGGATAAAACACACCACCAATACTTACATCTTTCCACGATGATAAAACTTCAGGTAAATGCACAACACTGTTTAATGATTCTGCAAATACATAAGCCAATGCAGAAATAGCCGCAGTTTGAATTACTGCGAACAAACTCCATCCAAATAAAAAAGCAAAAAATTTATTATAGATTTTTTGATAGTACACATATTCGCCGCCTGTATCAGCCAATAAACCTGCAACTTCCGCATTGCACAATGCACCAAATAAACTAATAATACCTGCGAGTATCCAGCATATCAACACCCAACCAGATGAATGTAATTCAGCAGTCATGGGTGCAACCTTTTTGTAAACACCGGAGCCAATAATATTTCCGATTACAATTACTACAACCAATCGTAAGCCCAGTGAGCGGTTAAGTTTTGTTGTACTCATTTATTTATTTTTATTATTGCAAGCAATTATTTAGCTAATACAATATTACATGGTTACAATTGCAACTGAAAAAGATATTCCGGCATTAAATGTTTTAATAAACAGTGCATATCGCGGAGACAGTTCAAAACAAGGATGGACAACAGAAGCAGATTTGTTAGGCGGCATTCGCACAGATGAAGAATCATTAAAAGAAATGATGCAGAATGCTAATGCATCTATTTTAAAATATGAAGAAGAAAATAAAATTCTTGGCTGTGTGTATTTAAAAAAAGAAGGCAATAAACTTTATCTCGGAATGCTTACGGTTTCTCCTCAACTGCAAAACAAAGGCATTGGAAAAATTTTATTAAAAGCGTCGGAAGATGAAGCAAGAAAAACAAATTGCGCTGCTATTTTTATGACAGTGATTTCACAAAGAACTGAATTAATAAACTGGTATAAAAAGCATGGCTATGTTGACACAGGTGAAAAAAAACCATTCCCTGAAAATGATCCCCGGTTCGGTATTCCAAAAACAAAACTGGAGTTTATTGTGATGGAGAAAAATATTAGGTAACAGATTTATTTATTCGATACTTCTCTTTACACCTTTAAAATCTGTAATGATAATTTTATTTACATCTTCAGTTAATTCAAATCTCCTGGAAGATTGCGAGAGATAAGTACTTCCATAATAAAATTCAACATGCTTCTTATTTCCGTTTTTATAAATTATGTCTGCAGTAAAATCTTCCGGTTGCAGGTTTATCCATTTATTATTTTTATTGTTTGTTGATTTTGCATACACCATTATACTATCCTGGTTTTGTGTTATAACATATAAATCTTCACCTTTTGCATCATAAATTTTTGCAAACGCTTTTGCATCGCCCGGCACAAAAAATCCTGATTGTGCAATAGTTAATGGAGTAAAATTTCCTTTACCATCACCTTTTAAACAAAGACCGTTAAACGCATCGTTTCTGCCTGTGTATGGATCCATTCCAAAATCGTTACCAATTAATAAAATATCAAGATTTCCATCGTTATCAACATCTTCACTCATCATCCCAAACACAGGCGCAGCCTGCGCTTCAAGCGGCAAAGGTTTCATTACAAAATGTCCGTTGCCTTTATTTTCTATGTAAGATGAAGACATATAATTTGCCTGCAGCATTAATGCGCCTTCTTTATCTTTTGTGCTCCATATATCATCCATTGTTGCAGCGCCGTAAGCTTTATATGTTGGAAATTTTTTTTGCATCGAAACAACCTGTCCTTCTATATCTCCTTTCGTTGCTATTGGAAACGGTTTCATTGTTCCGTCTTCTGCTTTCATGTAACAAAAAACCATTGCATCTAACGAACCATTGCCATCAATATCCTTTGCCAGTATGGTTAATGGTTCTGATAAGGAACATGTATAATTTGTGTTTAATCCAAGATTGCCTGCCATGTAATCTATATCACCATCATTATCAAAATCGCCGGCAACAATACTATTCCACCAACCAATATTATTTTCAATACCGGTGTTATTTAGTTTGATAAAATCTTTTCCGGTGTTCTTAAAAAATGTTATTGGCATCCATTCGCCTGTAATAATTAAATCGACTTTTCCATCATTATCAAAATCGGTGAACAGAGCATCTGTTATCATTCCGATTTGTTTTAATTGCGGGCAAAGTTTTTCTGTTGCATCAATAAATTTTCCGTTTATATTTTCAAAAAGAAAACTTTTGGGCGGCTCAGGATAACGGCCTGATACAACTCTTCCGCCAACAAAAAGATCAAGATCACCATCGCCATCAAAATCTGCTGCGCGAACACATGAACCGTTTGTTGAATCTTCCGGTAAAGCATTACTTGCTTTTGTAAACTTCCCTTTTCCATCATTTATAAATAACCTGTCATTACTGATTGGATGATTAGGCGGAATTTCATAACTGCCACTCACCATGTAAATGTCAAGATCTTTATCATTATCGGCATCAAAAAATAAAACGCCCATGTCTTCATACAAAGGATCATCTTTTTGAATTAATCTTGATGAATCCAAAGCAAATGTTCCGTCCGCATCTTGCATAAAAAATACACCGGCATTGCCTGATGTTCCGCCAATATAAAAATCATCATAACCATTATTATCAATATCGCCAACAGCAATGCCCGGTCCATACTGACTAAGTTTATGCGGAATAGTTGGCTGAATATTATAATCAACAAAATCTCTTTCTTTAGGCTTAAACTTTATTCCATATTTTTTTGAAACCTCCGTGAACAATGGCTGCGAAGCAGGCAAAACAGTTTTTTTAGTTGTTGCATCTTTATTGGCAACAGTTATAGTTTTATCAACATCAATATTTGAAAGCAATTGTTGTTTTCCATCAGGCCATTGTACAATAAGTGAATCAATTTTTGTAACAGAACCTAATCCAAAATGTGCTCTTGCATCATCAGTTGATAAATAACCGCGTGTTGGATAATGCTCATAATATTGTTGCATACCACTATAATAAACATGCAATGTTGTGCCGATGCCATTTATATTTTTTTCATTCCCTTCAATGTTTACAGTAAGATAATGCTGATCACTATTATTACCTGACGTGCGTAAAGTATTTTCATAAACAGCAGCTTCAACATTAATATTATTAATTACTACATCAAGATCACCATCATTATCTAAATCAACATAAGCAGCGCCGTTTGAAAAAGATGGTTGTGTTATGCCCCAATCTTTTGTTGTGTTTTCAAATGAAATTCCGTTGATGTTTTTAAAAGCATAATTGCTTAGCTTAACAACAGGAAGCGGATTCGTCATCGCTAATGTGTAACTTCCATTATCTTTTCCAAGACCATTATCAGACGCCACATAATCAAGATCGGTAACATCACGCGGCAAGCCATTTGAAATAATTACATCGCGTAAACCATCGTTATCAAAATCTGCAACCAGCGGGCACCAACTCCAGTCCGTTTGATAAACTCCTGCCATAAAACCAATGTCGGAAAATTCGGGATGATGACCGGGAATATAGCCGCTGTTTAATTGTAAAACATTGCGTACATATTGATGCGTGTAACCATATTTTGCACTATTTGTATAATTATAATATTCGTTGCCGCTGAGCATTCGTTTTTTGCGCATGTTGGTTTCAGGCAGCATTTCGAGTGATATAAAATCTGTATAGCCATCATTATTTACATCAACTGCATCAGTACCCATTGCATTCCATGCAGTGTGTTTAAAGTAATCAGATAATTTGTTTGTGAAAGTACCATCATGATTATTGATATAACACAGATCATTCGAAACAAAATCATTTGCTACATAAATATCCGGCCAGCCATCAAGATTTATATCTGTAATACATGCAGCATGTCCCCAGCCTTCAATAGTTATACCGGCTTGTTTTGAAACATTGGTGAATGTACCATCACTATTATTGCGATATAACCGATCCGTGTTTAGCGCACTTCCATCAGTAACTTTTTTTCTGAAACGAATCGGTGTTTTTGGATCATATAATTCATTTGTAACCTGGTACATGTCAAGATCACCATCATGATCATAATCAAAAAAATATGCCTGCGTACTAAAACCTGTATCAGCGAGCCTATATTGTTTTGCTGATTCTTTAAATGTTGGAATATTGTCTTTATTCAATCCCTGGTTGATGTATAAAAGATTTGTACGCATAAGCACATTGTTTTTCAGGAATGAACAAGACACATAGATATCAGACCAGCCATCATTATTAATATCAACCACCGCGACGCCGGTACACCAATGTCCATCACCGTTTACACCTGCAGCATTTGTTACATCATCAAATTTTAAGTTGCCTTTATTTAAATACAATTTGTTTGAAACCATGTTGCCAGTGAAATAAATATCCATTAATCCATCTTTATTAAAATCGCCAATGCCAACGCCTCCGCCGTTATAAATATTTGCCTGGTTTAAAATATTAAAGCTGTCGCTTTCTGTAATTGTGTTTTTAAAACTGATGTTTGTTTCAGAAGACGATAGCAACTTAAATAGCGTTGTGGTTTTTTGAGCCCATCCATTCAATACACAAAAAAATAAACAGGCAAGCAGCAGAGTGCACAATAAATATTTACGCATGGACATAATTCGTTTCAGGTGCAAAAATTAAAATTTAGCATCATCGATAATCAGAACAAAATAATTTGAGACGCTTATTATAATTATTGCGACAAATTAATTATTCATTTTGAAATATACAGTAGGATTGAATTTTCAGATGTTGATATTTCTGCTGCATTATGATTATGAAATTAAGTTCAACACTATAAAATACAAATTAGTTAGATCGGGGTTTAACCAACTTCCAGTTTCCTTCAGATACAACTTCAATTTTATTATCAACTACCTTAATAGCAGTTTGATCATCTATTAAATAAGAAGGCATAAATAATGTTGCGGCAAGCTTTTCATAGTTCTCCATTGAATTTTCCGGGAACTGTTCATGATCCAAATGCGGATGAATAGCGAAGTCAACAATACTTAAACATTTATCGTTTTCTGCCGGCAGCGTATGATGGCTATACGTTGTTCCATAGCGGGTCATAATCATACTTCCTGCACTTAAACCAACATAAATAGTTTTGTTCAACAACGATGGCAACAATACTGCTAAACCTGATTGTTGCATCCAGTGAGTTAAGTATTGACAATCGCCGCCACCCACCAACAATACATCTGTTTCGTGCAGCATTTCAATCCAAAGTTCCTGTTTAATGCTTGGCAAAGCAGTAAGCTCTAATAATCCCAGCGACCTCCAGCCCAAATCGCAGAATGGATCACCTAATGATCCGCAAATTACTCTTCGCACAATATCACCACCATTGTGAATTCCATATATCGCTGTAGGGATGAATAGCGCACTTGCTTCAGCAATTGGTTTGCCTAAAAGTTCAACCAGTGCATTACGAATACTTGGGTTGCTGATGCCTGCAGAAGTGAGAAGAAGTTTCATAAATTTTTCTTCGATTATACAATCGCTTGTATGAAAGTTTAATGTTTTAAACGTAAATACTAATTGCTGTTGCAAAATTCAATTAGCTTAATTACATCATCTTTATTTTTAAAACTGATTTTCTTTTGTTTTGCGTAATCGTCAATCGCAGCTTCTTTATCTGAAAATACTTTTTTTACAGTTTTCAGATTATTTACAGCAATAAAGTTTTCATCTTTCTTTAAAAAATAATTTGTTTTATTGCTGATAGTATAATCATTTGTAAGCGATAATGAATATGCTTTACCTGAGCTTTTCAAATCGGTAAGACCATTGGTTGCCGATGTTTGCGTTTTACCAAAGCCTGTTTCTGTGCCGGACGAAATAATATCTGATACATGCTGAATATATAAACCAACCGGTGCATTCACTCCTACTTCATAAAAAATATTATTTGCATAAATAAATTTTTCGTTGTTTAAAAAAATTGTATCAACAGATGCCGGGTCAGCAATGGCAAGATATTGTTCGCCTTGTTTAAAAACCATTTCCTGTGTTAGCGTGTTATAGTTCAACATCGTTTTTATAACCGTTCCTGATTTTTGCAATACGCTTCCTTCTGCAAATTCTGGAAATAAATATTGCGTTAACTGCTTTACATTTTTATCGGCTTGTGCAAAAACATTACAACATATAAAAGCTGCAAAAATTATTAATAAATATTTTTTCATTTTAATCTTTTAAGTATCTAATTCAATTACGGTAACCGAAGCAGCGGTAAATGAATAAGGTTTTCCGAGAGTAATAGTTTTTTCTTTGGGCTGCAATAAATCGTTTTGTGCCGAAAGTATTTCATACGTTGGGTCTGCAGAAATTTCCCATGCTCTTGCCGATTTTATGTCTAATCCTTTTATGTTGATGTTGGCAGTTAAAGCGTCTGTTCTGTTTGTGTTTGCTGCATGAAGAAAAATTGTATTGCCTGTTCTGCTGGCAGTAATATCTAACTGCGGTTGAGCGCTTGTTGATTTTACAAAATTTTTTCCTGTATGTAATTTATACAACTGCATAATTTTAGCTGCCGGCATTAAAAAAGCTTCACCGTTTGGAACAGGAATCATCAGCGCATTTGTTTGCCAGCGTGTGCCGCAGAAATCAGCCATAGTTGCAATCTTTAATACATCACCATTTCTCTCATGCAAATTCATAATTCTTGCATAAGAAACACCGGCAGCCCATGATGATAATACTTCGCACCGGTTTCTTCCTTCAATGCTGTAATGGCATTCAGTTAATGCAAGTGGTATTTTATATGCTGATGTTTCATCACGCAGTTTATTAATTTTCTTTTCATGAATTTTATATCCATTCATTAATACTTCCCATGTTGCTGCTGCATCTTTTCGGTATTCATTGTTCTTCACGGGTGAATTTTGCAAACCTTCACCAGGATCAAACATGTGATGAAAAGCAATATAGTTTATGTACTCACCGGCTTCATCAAATAAAATCTTGCTCCATCCACTATCACCCCAGCCAATAAGTTTTAAATCTTTATCAACAACGCGCATTGCCTTTGCAAACTCAACAGTTTTTTTTGCAGCAGTAATATTATCAAAACCTTTGCCGGGGCGATAAGATGTTTCATTGCCCAATTGCCAATGCTTAATAGTAAGTGGCTCTTTAA
>JAICKT010000588.1 GCA_025927795.1 Parafilimonas sp.
ATAATTTTTGTATGACTGGTTTAAAACTTTTTCTATAGTAGTACCTTCTTTTAATTTCCACCAGCCTTTTAAATTTTGGTTGAAGTATTGTATCGCATACAAATCATCATAACCTACCATTACTAATTGCTCTGTTTCCTTTGCACCAATTTTTTCCGAAGGAAAAACAGTGTTCAGCATTAACTGTTTTCCTGTTGCTATATTTTTTATTGATGATGCATTCGTTACAAAATTTTTCAAACCCGCATCAATAGTTGTAATGCTTTGTTTTGTTTTTGCCGATGAAGGCGCTGCTATATAAACATAACCCCAGTCTATGCGAAGATTATCGCCTTTCTTCTGTAAGATAGGTTGTTCGACTGTGCCTGCTTTCAACAATGAAAGATTATCATTCGTGTATTGTTGTGCAGTTACGGTTTGTGATGGAACGTTAACTGCTAAATCAGTTGCAGCGCCAAAATATAATTGTACATTATGTTGTGCACCGTCATTTGATTTTGTTTTAAATGAAATGTACGACACAGGCTTTGTCATAATATCCAAATTGTCAACAAGCAGAGGAGAAGTGAAGGTGAGTTGAAGATTAACTGCACCGCAGGTAAATTGATATTCCGTTTGCGTTGCATTCATGTTAAGACTTGTTTGCTTTGCTGTTTCAATATTGTCGAGTGCAGCATCGTGTTTTGGTTCAACGCTTAAACCAAAATCCAATCCTTGCCCGCCTGCCGTGTTGGCAACATGAACAGCAATGATATTTTTACCTTTTACCAATTTCTTTTTTGCAGCATCATCGAACGAAAAATATTCCGCTGTATTATTCCATCCATTGCGATTATAAATTTTCTCACCATTCAGATATACTTCCACATTATCATCATGAAAAAGTTTTAAATATATTTTGCGTTCAGGAATTTCATTTAATGTAAAAGTTCTGCGCACCCATAAATCATGGCTCTTCCAAATTGTTTTTGCGTAGCGTTTTCTTTCGCTAAACGGTGCTGCACCTATTTTCCATTTGCTGTCATTAAAGTTTGCATTCATCCAATTGTTTGCCGGTGCTTCTTCTGTGTATTTAACATTGTAGGCTGTATCATCTGAAGCCGGTAAAATTGTTTGAGGCGCTTGTTCTTCTTTGCCAAGAAAACGATATGTTTTACCATCTACTTTAATTAAACCAATTAATGATTGCGTGGTGCCTGTCCAGTGTTTTGTTGGCGATGCATTTAATTCATCTGTAAAGCTCCACACACTGAAATATGGATTGTGTGTGATTAAGGGATATGCCGGCGCTTTGTTTACCTGTGCAAATAATTGCTGCGAAAAAAATAACAGTAATAATAGTTTGGATACTCTCATCGTTTGTTGCTTGTTTAATTATTGTACTATGCTATATAGTTTTGTATTTGTTGCATTGAGTTTATCAATCGGCATCTTCATCACTTTCCTGTCGTACGTCATAAAGCCATTCATCTCTCCTTCCACATCTGTTGTTTGCGTGTACACCGCTGCAGATAATCCATTCTTAATTAAATATTCCAGTTTATCTGTAAGCGTTGCGTAACGCATGAACAAACTATCATTGCTTTTAAAACTTTGATAGCCCCAGTTTTTTTGTTGCCACATGTGACCATCAACCTGGAAACCTAAACCACCAAATTCACCGCACACCAACGCTTTTTTTGCACCAAATAAATCTGGTCGCGGCATTGCAGGGTCAGGATAGCTATGCAGATCTATAACTTGCCCAACCGGATAAAAATTTCCACCGCTTGCACTGTTTACTAATCGTGTTGGATCTTTCTGCATCGTCCAGTTTGTTATTTCAACTGTTTTAAATTGTCCCCATGCTTCGTTAAAAGGTTGCCATGAAACAATGCATGGAAAATTATACAACGCATCAATAATTGCATTCCATTCTTTGCGATAATATCCTTCGCTTTCTGCAGTACGATCTTTATCTGTTGCTCTGCCTAAAACACCGGGTCTGTTTTCCCAATGATTACCGAGATCACCACTCGGCATATCCTGCCACACTAACATTCCAACAC
>JAICKT010000198.1 GCA_025927795.1 Parafilimonas sp.
ATCGAAACAATCGGCTGGCTTGAAAACTTTTTAGCAGATTATGAAAATATAGTTTTAGTCGTAAGTCATGATCGTCACTTTTTAGATGCAGTGTGTACAGATGTTGCGGATGTTGATCGCCAAAAAATAAAAATCTTTACCGGCAATTATACATTCTGGTATCAAAGCTCGCAATTAATGAGCCGCCAGATAAATGATAAGAATAAAAAAGTAGAAGAGAAGCGTGCGGCTTTATTAGATTTCATTGCGCGCTTTTCTGCTAATGCATCAAAAAGTAAACAGGCAACGTCACGTAAAAAAGCATTGGAGAAACTAACGATTGAACAAATTGAGCCAAGCAATCGCCGTTATCCGGGAATAATTTTTCAGCCGCAAAGAGAAGTAGGTAATCAAATTTTAAATGTTGAAAATCTTTCTAAAACAGTTGATGGCAGAAAGCTTTTTGATCAAGTAAGCTTCAGCATAAATAAAGGAGAAAAGATTGCTTTCTTAAGTAAAGATGCGTTGGCAGTTACAAACTTTTTTGAAATTATTAATGGCAACGAAAAACCAGATAAGGGGAAACTTGAATGGGGAACAACTATTACTAAAGCATATCTGCCTTTAGAAAACAATGGATTTTTTACCGGCGGATTAACACTGATTGAATGGCTGCGGCAATATGTTCCGCAGCATGTTACTGATGCAGATGAACCTTTTCTGCGCGGCTTTTTAGGAAAGATGCTATTTAGCGGCGATGATATTTTAAAGAAAACAAATGTTTTAAGCGGTGGTGAAAAAGTACGTTGTATGATTAGCCGCATGATGCTGCAGAACCCTAATTTAATTGTGCTTGATCAACCGACAAATCATTTAGACTTGGAAAGTATACAGGCATTTAATGAAGGCTGCCAGATTTTTCCCGGCATTGTGTTGCTTACTTCGCACGACCATACATTTATACAAACAGTCGCCAACCGCATCATCGAATTAACACCCAACGGAATGATTGACCGTTTAATGAGTTTTGATGAATATATCAATGACGAAAGAGTTCATAATTTGAGAGAAGAAATGTATAAGTAATTTTAAACCCAACAGGTTTCAAAACCTGTTAGGTTTAATTTTCTATTGCTTATTAAAAATATTCCTGCACTTCCGTTTTTATTTATCAGCTTTATAAAATAAGTTCCCGCCTTAATATCACTCACATTTACTGAATAGTATTTACTACTGCAATAATATTTTTTTAAAACTGCTTTAATATACTACTACTCACATCAGTAATAAAAAATTCCACATTGCCGCATCTGTCACAGTGTTTTAAAACATTTTGCACAGGATTAGGAAAGATATTTTTATTAAAAGGGTATTAGCTGCATTTATATTATCAGCTATAACATCATTGGTTGATGAACCGGTGCTTACATCACAACAAATGTTTGTGTATAACGAATATCGTTTTTATCTTTTGTTATATAAATGGTTTACTCAGCAAATTAGGAGAGAAGTGTAAATTTTTTTTATAGAGAGATTGTTTAATGATGGGGAATGCAATTATGGATTTAATTTGAGCAATAAATTTACCGGATAAAAGTTTACTATAAAACTGTTTGTTTGAGGGGCGCCCGACTAATATTATTCTTCTTATTGCTGATAACTGCTTTGCCTGCTTCAGCACAGCTCTCCAATCTCCGTTCAAAAAAAATTCCAGTAAATAATTTTACTAAGATTGATTCATTAAGCATTGTTCCAAATACTTTTTTTATTGTTGGTTATGATACTTCTTATTACTCGCTCGACTGGTTAAATGCAACACTTCAGTTTAAAAAAATTTTACCAGTTGATAGTGTTCAAATCTCTTACCGCGTATTCAATCAAAAACTAAATGCGGTTGAACACAGGTACAAGTATGATAGCATTAAAAATAATTTTATTGCTATTGCACCTTCATCAAAAAAAAGTGCAGATGAAAGTTTTCTAAATTTTGGCAAGCTTAATTATAGCGGAAGTTTTGGAAGAAGTTTAAGCATTGGTAATACGCAGGATGCTGTTTTTAATTCACAACTTAATCTGCAGTTAAGCGGATATATTGGGGACAGTATTCAATTGAATGCAGCCATTACAGATAACAATATTCCGATACAACCTGATGGCACCACGCAACAATTAAATGAGTTTGATAAAGTGTTGCTTCAGTTTAGTAAAAAAAACTGGGAAATGGATTTAGGTGATATCGATCTGCGGCAGGATGAAAATTATTTTTTGAAGTTTTATAAAAGGCTGCAGGGATTATCTTATCAGCAACAATATAACATCACACAAAATATAAAAGGAAATACTTTGCTTTCGGGTGCAATTGCAAAAGGGAAATTTGCACGCAATGTTTTTGAAGGGCAGGAAGGGAATCAGGGTCCATACAAATTACAAGGTAACAACAATGAATTATTTTTTATTGTGCTTGCAGGAACTGAAAAAGTTTTTTTAAATGGCGTGCAGGTACAGCGCGGAGAAGACCAGGATTATATTATTAATTATAATACAGCAGAAATAATTTTTACGCCAAAACAAATGATTACAAAAGATACGCGTATACAAGTTGAGTTTGAATATGCAGATCGTAACTATTTAAATTCAATGTTATATATTAATAATGATTTTCAGTTTGGAAAAAGGTTTACTGTAAATATTTCCGCGTACAGTAATGTTGATGCAAAAAACTCACCAATAGATATTACGTTAGACAATCAGCAAAAGCAATTCTTAGCAAATCTTGGCGATAGTATTCAAAATGCTTTCTACCCGGTTAGCAGCATTGACACATTTTCAACCGGAAAGATTTTATATAAAAGAGTTGATACAGTTTACAATGGCATTCATGATTCTGTTTTTGTTTATTCAACCAATGCAGACAGTGCAAAGTATAATTTGAATTTTGTTGAAGTTGGCGCAAACAAAGGCAATTACATTCCTTTAATAAGTGCAGCAAACGGAAATATTTATCAGTGGGTGCAACCTTTAAATGGTATTCCGCAGGGAAATTTTGAAGCTGCAAGTTTTTTAGTTTCACCGAAAAAGCAACAGGTCTTAAGCACAGGCTTTACATGGCAGATTGACGATAAAACTTTATTAAAAACGGAATTTGCTTTTAGCGACTACGATGCAAATACTTTCTCAACAAAAGATAAACAGAATGATAAAGGTTACGCATCTAAAATTGATTTAACAAGAACTGCAACATTTAAAACCAAAAAGAAAACATTGCAGTTAAATGCAAATGCAGATTATGAATGGGTTGATAAGAATTTTCAACCGGTTGAACGTTTGCGCACTCCGGAATTTACACGTGATTGGGGTTTACCAATATTAACCGAAGCGGCAACGGAACAATTGCCAACGCTTACATTGGAATTGAAAGATGAAAAAGAAAACGATGTGCTATACCGGTTTTCAAGTTATATACGAAGCGATGGTTTTACCGGAATCAGAAATGAAATTCTGCATCATCAAACAATAAATAAATTTGAGCTTACCGATGCATTTAGTTTAACCAATAGTACAACACCAACTGATAAAGGTTTTTTTCTGCGCCCGAATATTGATATACATAAAACATTTGCAAACTTTAAAAATTATACAGTTGGCGCATCTTATTATATCGAACATAATGAACAAAGAAATATTTTAGCAGATACAGTTACACCATTAAGCTATGCGTTTGAAACCGTAACTGCATATATAAAATCTGATGAACAGAAAGCAAATCACTGGTCGTTTAATTATTTTACAAGAAGTAATCAATTGCCTTTTTATAAATCGTTGGTTCAAACAGACAGAAGTAACAATTATAATTTACAGGCTGAGTTATATAAAAACAAGCATCATCAGTTTCGCATAAATGCAACTTACCGCCAGTTGTTTGTTTATAACACGCAGTTAATTGCAGAGCAACCTGATAATAGTTTACTGGGCAGAGCAGAATATACAGTGAATGAATGGAAAGGTTTTTTAACAGGCAATGCTTTATATGAAATTGGGAGCGGGCAGGAACAAAAAAGAAGCTTTTCTTACGTTAAAGTTCCTGCGGGCACAGGTCAGTTTGCATGGATTGATTACAATGATGATGGCATTCAGCAGTTAAACGAATTTGAGTTGGCTGCCTTTCCTGACCAGGCAAAATTCATCCGCATTTATACACCAACTGATGAATACATTAAAGCAAATTATACACAGTTCAATTATGCAGTTACATTAAACCCTTCAATGATTTTAAAAAAAACAAGCGCTTCATCATTCAATAAATTTATATCAAGATTGATATTACAATCTTCTTTACAAACATATAAGAAAGAACAATCAAGTGGAGCACCTGCGTATTCGCCTTTTAAAGGAAATATAAATGATACGAGCTTAATTAATTTAAATCATACATACAGTAATACTTTATCTTTTAATCGTTACAGCACAGCATGGGGATTGGATTTTTCAAATGTTGCATCATACAATAAATCTTTGCTGACGTATGGTTTTGAAACAGCACAACAAAATTTATGGACTTTAAAAAGCCGCGCAAATATCAGCAGAAATTATTCATTGCAGTTTGAACAAAAATTTATAAAGAACAGTTTAACAACGCCATCATTTGCCAATAGAAATTATAACATTCAAACCTATTCTTCCACGCCACAATTTACTTATACATCTTCCACAACATTTCGTATTGAAACTTATTATCAATATCAATTGAAAAAAAATACAATAACATTTGGTGGCGAGAAAGCTGTATTTAATTCTTTAAATATTGATGCGAAGTACAACACAGTTTCAAGCACAAGTTTAATGGCAGGTTTTCAATTCAGCAATATAAATTTTAAAGGTGTTGATAATACTACGGTAAGCTATATAATGCTTGAAGGGTTATTGCCCGGCAAAAATTTTTTGTGGAATATTAGTCTTACAAAACGTCTTATAAATAATCTTGAAATAAGCATTCAGTATGAAGGGCGTAAACCTGCATCAATACGCATCATCAACACAGGCACTGCGAGTATAAGAGCGATATTATAGTTGAATGTTTCAAGTTGCCGGTTGCCGGTTATAAGCGAATAAATATTCATCTTAATTTATTATTGGCAAAGCTATATCTACTTTCTAACGCTTATTGATATTTCATGACCATATAATTTCATCTCATTTCTTATCGTTTACATCTCACATTTTTAGCTTGTAATCTCATACTTTTTATTACTCATTTACCATTAACAATCCATTGATAAACGTGGATGAAATAATTACATCTCATATATAAATACATTAAACAACAAAAAACAAAAATCATGAAAAATATTTTTACTCTTACATTAGCCTTGTTCATTTTAAGTTCTGCTGCTTTTTCGCAGTCATTTTTTACAAGGGTTTCTTTTACCACGCCTGTGTTCAGTATTAATTTTGGACACCGCTATGTTGAAACTTATTCTTTTACCCAATATGAAAGAGAAAAACAAATAACAAACATTAATGCAAACTACAACCAACAGGTAAAAGAAATAATGAACCTACGCATTGGCGCAGCAAAAAAAGTTGATCTTATTCAGCAGTTGCAAAGAGAAAAAGCCAATAAAGTTCAGAATGTAAACAATCGTTTCTTTGATGAAAGAAACAAGTACAACTATACGCACTACGATCGTAACTATAGGTGGATTAGATAATTCTTAGCAGAGGAGCAGAATGTAAAGCCTTTCCCGTATGTACGGGAGGGCTTTATTGTTTATACTCTTCTGAAATTGGGTCTGTAATTACCGGCATTTTTGTTTCTGTAACGGCAGCATATTTTTTTTGAAGACGATTAAATATAATGAGCGATGTAATTAAAATTGCAACCGGTATCAGCGAAAAATAAAATGCATTTTGTCCGCCATACTTATCAAAAATAAAACCTGTAAGCAACGATCCTGTTGTACCACCAATAGCGGAAAAAATTATAATTAAGCCAGACATAATTCCGTGTTTCGGCTTTGGAAGCGAACTTAAAATAACAGAATTAATTGCAGGGTAAACAGGCGCCAGCAACAATCCAATCAACGGAAAAAAATATGCAGCAACAGGCGCATCCAGCCAACCTGTAATATTTTTTCCAGCTTCTGTTTTTGCCAGCGGCATTGCAATTATAATAAGGAGAGCTGCAAGCAATAGTGTTCCAATCAAAACATACAACCAATTCAACCTTTTTAAAACTAATCCTGCAAGAAACCTTCCTAATGCAGTTGAGCCTGCAAGAATACTTCCCATTTGTATGCTGAGAACAGCCGGCAACAGCAACACTTTATTATTAAATGTGGGCAGGAAATTTTGTATGCTCTGTTCAATCAGCACATAAAAAAAAGCAGAAAAAATAAAAGCGAGAACTATAGGTTCACCCATCATTTTAAACATATCAATAAACTTTATTGTTTCAGGTTTTCCGGCATCTGTTTTTGCAGAAGATTCATCAAGTGGAGAAGATAACAATAACAAAAATGCAAGTAAAGCGAGACCGCCCAATAAATAATATGCTTTAAGCCACGATGTTGATTGAGGATGCGCATTATCAACAAAAGAACTAAAAATAAAATATAATGAAAGATTTCCTACCATAAAAAAGGATTCAATAAAATTCATCAAGCTAATGTGCTCTTTTGAATCTTTTGTTACAATACCAATGGTGCTGTAAACGCTCATTTTTATTAACGCAAAGCAACTGCCCACAGCAACGAATAATAATTTAATTGCAAAAAAACCTGGTGTACTGGGAATAATAAAACAGACAATAGATATGATACCCAATGCAACCAGCATGGCTTTTTTGTAGCCAAATCTTGTAATGGAAGATGCAATGAGAAATGATAAAACAGCGATGCTTAAATCTTTGCATGGGTCAATCCATGCGGCGGCTTTTTTAGAAACGCCAAAATTATTTTGCACCTGAAGTATAGCAATTCCCGAGCTGTTTAATAAAATGGCAAAAACAAAATAGTTGATAAAAAGTGACAACTTAATTCTCCAGTTGTTCATAGCAATCGTTTTGTTTGTGGCTAATTAAAATTATGCACATGAAAATACAGATTTGATTTCATGTATAAATTTTTTGTTTTTTTAATGACGCATATAAATTAAACGGGCAACTTATAATAACATCTAACGTTTACATTATTAAGAGCAGTTTTTAAATTTAATTAAATTTGAAAGCATGAAACGAGCCATAAGTTTTTTGAGATAAATTATATAACATCGATTGATTTATGGCAGGTTTCATTTGGCTATTAAGAAATAAAAAAGAATACAAATGAAATCATTATCAGAAACATGGTTTGCAGATGGATATATAGACTTTGAATTGAAGAAATATACTTTGCTCGCCTACCTGCAGGAAGTAAATAAATATTTTTATGAGCATAAATTATATCCGCAATTATCAGATATAATTTTTCATTACAACAACCTCGTTGCTTTTAGAGAAAATAAAAAATTTTTGCAGGAGCAGTTTCCGAAAAAACTTACCGGTATTCAATTAGAAAAATTAGAGTTATTATATGAGCAGATGATGAGTGATGATGAAGTGATGCAGCAATTGGAAGAAATTATTCATTATGCCACTAAGCAAATGCGATCAACCATAAATAATGGAACTGAGTTGTATGAAATGGTTGAAGACAAACTAAAAATTTCGCCGGTAGGTATTATTCCGCTTGAACAAAATGAAGGTTATTTTTTTCTGAGCAATACTATAACACTTACAAGAGTTTATTATTACAGGCTTAGTATTTATGAAAAGCGTGAGGAAAAATTCCGCAGTATGCGTACAGAATTTGTTGATTCATGGTACCGCACTATTGCGAACACCTATGAACA
>JAICKT010000151.1 GCA_025927795.1 Parafilimonas sp.
TTATTTATTTCGCCAACATTACCACCAGGGCGTGGATTTAGTTTTAGTATAAGATTGATAACATCTTTCAATTCATCATCAGTAATATTTAAGCCGCGCTGCATTTTTTCGTAATGCTTTTTTGTAAATTCATCAAAGTATTTGTCAACCACTTTTATCGCAAGTGAAACATCTCTCCCATCTGCCTGCTGCCTTTGCAACTGCAGCATTAAACATTCCTGTAAATCTCTCGCACCAACACCAGCCGGATCAAACTGCTGAATAAGTTTTATAATTTCTTCAATCTCTTCTTGTGTTGCATCAATGTTTTGGCGGAAGGCAAGATCATCAACAATCGAAGAAAGTTCGCGCCGCAAATAACCATCATCATCAATGCTGCCAACAATTTGCTCTGCAATTTTAAATCTTCGTTCATCAAGCGACAACATTCCTAATTGATCAATCAGCAAATCATGCAAAGTTGTTTCAACACGTAAAGGAATTGTTTTTTGTTCTTCGTTATCGCCATAATTATCATCGCGCAATTTATAATCAGCCACTTCATCATCGCCGTCGTTTACGTAATCAGAGATGTCAATATTTTCGTATTCATCTTCACTGCCATCATAATCTTCCTCTTCGTCCGCACTGCTTATTTCCTCCTGGTGATTATCTTCAAAGTTGTCTTCTTTGCCTTCTTCTGTTACTTCCAATGCAGGGTTTTCTTCCAGCTCTTCTTTAATCCGCTCATCAAGATTTGCCGTAGGTATTTGCAGCAACTTCATTAGTTGTATTTGCTGCGGCGATAGTCTTTGTAATAATTTTTGTTGTAGAGATTGACTTAATGCCATGCTTCAGAATCAATTTTAATCTAATGTTAGCAATGCAAAATAAACACTTACTGTAAATTTACCTGCAAATATGAACCTGAAACACAAAAGAATTTTTGCTTTAATTGTTAAATTCATTTTATGCACATCTATTATACATGCGCAAAATTCGGTTGATTCTTCAAAACAAAAAACATATACTTCGTTTACTGCTTTCTCAAGAAATATTTTTTTGAAATCTCCATTACCTAATTCTTTGCCGGGAAATTTTTATGCAAAGCAATTACCTTTTTTCTGCAGTAAAGAATTACAGATTCAAAAAACGGTTGGCATTCCTGTTAAGTTTCGTTTAGGCTCTGTTGAATATTGTGATAATTTAGAAGGAAAAAATAATATGCACAATTAAGTGTGAATTTTAATACATCACAACATTATTTTATTTCCGGTTTTTGCTGCTTTATAAATGGCTTCAATTATTGTCATGTCTTTTAAAGCTTCTTCACCATCTATAGGAACTACAGGTTGTTTATTATCAAAAATTATTGCCGCCATTTCATCCATTTGCACTGTTTGATGAATCACATCCGGTTGCTGTATTTCGCCCTTACTGTTTTTTGCACGAATAGGACCATAACCGGTAGAAGGCATCATTTCAACAAAATCTTTTTCACCATTTAAAAAAAAGCGATCCAAATTTTCCATATTATAAGTAGAAAGACAAGAGGCAACCGCACCACTGGGAAAACCCATTTCAAATTGTATCGTTTCATCAATGCCGTCTTTAAATTTTTCTTTATCTGTTTTTGTTTCCTGAGCTGTAATCCAAACAGGCTCTTCACCCGTCATATATCTTGCGCCATTCACAGAATAAATTCCAATATCCATCATTGCACCCCCGCCGGAAAGTTCTTTATTCAATCGCCATTGTGTTGGGTCGCCAATTACAAAACCACTTAATCCCTGGAAAAATAAAATCTTTCCCATCTCACCTGCTTTGCGCATACGAATTACTTCCAAAGTATGCGGTTCAAAATGCATTCTATAACCAACGAGCAATTTTACGTTTGCCATTTTGCAAGCGTTAATCATTTCTTTTGCCTGCTGCGGATTAATTGCCATAGGTTTTTCACAGATAGCATGCTTGCCTGCTTTTGCTATACGTATCACAGCATCATGATGCAAAGCATTTGGCGTAATTACATACACTGCATCGATGTCAGGATTATTTTTTATCGCATCATACGTTTCATAATTATAGCAGTTCTTTCCGGGGATATTGTACCTGCTTTGCCAGTCTTTAATTTTTGAAGGCGTTCCACTTATAACGCCCACCAGTTTTGCACGTGTACAGCTTTGCATAGCTTCTGCTACACGTGTTCCATAACTGCCTAAACCCATAATCGCAACACGTAATGTTTTTGTTTCATCAAAATGATCTTTCATGAAAGATTTTTTAAGATTGATAAAAGGCAGACTTGCTGCTGATAAAGAAACTGTATGTAAAAATTTACGGCGTGAATGCATAACAAAGATTTTTGTATTTAAGATTGCTGGCCATATAAAGATAAAAACATTGAAGATAAAAATGGTTGCTTCAATTTTTTGAAGTGAATGATTGAGATTTTCATTTTTTATGTAAGCAAAAAAACGTTTAACATTCAATTTCCAGCACTCACCAAATACTGTAATTAATTCATGGAAACACAATATATACTTCCGCAACAATTTGCGTACTTAGCTTAAACCAGAACCAAAACAATTGTAATGACAAACTTAGAAAAGTATTACAACGAACAAATCAAAACGTTTGCCGCACAACCCTTTCACCAATTAACGCAAAACCAGGTAAACTATTTAAAAACAAGTTCTGGTTTTGTTTATTGGAAATGGAGAAGGATATTTTCGGGATTAACAAAAGGAATAAAGCAACTAATTTCTTTTTAACTCCTGATTTCTTCACCTCCGTTTTCAGGTATCGTTTTGAGGTTTAGCCCACAGTTCTCCTAAACCAACTGTGCAGATAAAAGGCAGGTAATATTTTACTTGCCTTTTTTATAAATCTCAAACTTTAATTTCGTTTTGTTTACTCATAGCTGTTTTATATAACATCAACGCAAGCAAAGCGAAACATATCACACCAAGCAAATCATACATATCAACTCCTAAATATTTTTCAAGAGGAGATTCAAGATTTATCTTTTCCATTTTCGCAGCAATGTTTTCATTGCCCGCAATTAATAATGCAACAATAACTCCGGCTAATGCACCACCTGCAACTAGACCTGTTGCAAATAAATTGCCTTTACCTAAATCATCTTCTGCAATTATTTCACCTCTGCGTTTTCTGCGCCAGTCAACAAAACCACGAATAGCACCACCACAAAATATAGGTAGTGTTGTACTTAATGGTAAATAAGCACCAACAGCAAAACTTAAAGAATTTACGCCGCACAATTCCATTACAACAGCTAATGCAACGCCAACAAAAACAAATTGCCAATCGAGATTAAAAGATAAAATTCCTTTTATTAATGTTGCCATTAATGTTGCCTGCGGACCAGGGAATTTATCTGTGCCGATTGCGTGTGAATAACCTTGTGCAACCATATCAGCCGTTGGTTTATCGAGAATTTTTATAGTGATGCCGATAACAAGAGAAGAAACAATCGCACCAATAAATAAAGCTATCTGTTGATTACGCGGTGTAGCGCCAACAAGAAAGCCTGTTTTTAAATCCTGCGATGTTGCACCGGCATTTGCTGCAGCAATGCAAATCATTCCGCCAACAACCAATACCATTGGTTCATATGTTTTACCACTCCAACCAATACCAATAAAAACCAAACATGTGCTCATCACTGTTGCTATCGTCATACCACTGATTGGATTATTGCTTGAACCAATAATACCAACAATACGTGATGAAACGGTAACGAAAAATGCACCGAATAAAACAACCAACACACCTAATAATAATTTGCTGCCGATTGAATTGCCCGGAATCATTGGAATGAAAGCCATCAATACAATTAATGCGATGCTGCCGAACAAAACTACTTTTAAACTCAAATCTTTTTCTGTGCGTAATTGTGTGTTGCCGCTTTTTCTGTCTTTAATAGAACCAATACTTTCTTTAAATGATGAAATAATAGTTGGAATGGTTTTCATCAGTGTTATAAAACCACCCGCAGCAACAGCGCCTGCCCCAATCTGACGAACATAAGCACGATAAATTGCTGAAGCTGTATCATCAAACAAATGTGTTGACGGATTCCATGTACCTGGGCCGCCTGCAGTATTGATATCTTTTAAATACCCAAGCTTTATTAATTGTGTTGCAATAATTGTTTGGTCATGAATTAACGTTGCGAGCAAAGGATTAAATACTAACCAACTCAATACACCGCCAGCAACCAATGTGCCCGCGATGCGTGGACCAATAATATATCCAACACCCAAATACTCAGGTGTAATTTCTCCACTTATTTGTGCAGCAGGAAAATATTTATTAGTAAGCTTTGTTGTATAGGATGGAACATCTTTAATTATATGAAAAACTTTTTGCAGCACTGCATACAACATCGCAATGCCTAATCCAACGAATGCAGTTTTTGCAATATCACCGCCCTTCTCTCCTGCTTTTAAAACTGATGCGCATGCTGTGCCTTCAGGATATGGTAATACCGCATGTTCTTTTACAATTAATGAGCGGCGCAAAGGAATCATCATTAATGTTCCTAACAATCCGCCAAAAATTGCAAGAATTAAAATAGTAATATAATTAAAGAAATCTGCGCCAACGCTTTTTCCATTCACCATTGATAAAAACAAAAAACCCGGTAAAGTAAATGCAACACCGCTGGCAATGCTTTCACTTGCGGAGCCTGTTGTTTGAATGATGTTGTTTTCAAGAATAGTTGTTTTTAATAATTTTCTTCCAATAGTAATTGCAATAACTGCAATAGGTATAGATGCGCTTACTGTAAGCCCTGCTTTTAATGCGAGATAAACATTCGCAGCGCCAAATAAACAACCCATAATGCAGCCCATCACTATTGCTTTGAGCGTAAACTCTTTTACATGTTTATCAGGAGCAATAAATGGTTTAAATGAAGTTGGTTCCGGCATGTTATTCGATTAAGAATTTAAAATAAAAAAGCGATGCAAGACATCGCTTTAAAAAACAAAACATTTCATTTAGTCATCTGAAGCCGCTGCTTCCACCACCACTTTATTTAATTTTTTAGTTAATGGCAATAATAAAAAGCATGCAATAATTGCAGCAATTGCGCTGATGGCAAAGAACACTGCTTTATTATCAAACTTATCCCAGAAGCCAGCAAGTATGCCTGAAATTTTTCCGCCGAGTGACGTTGTAATAAACCATCCGCCCATCATCAACGAAGTAAATCTTCGCGGCGCTACTTTTGATGTGAGTGATAATCCAACAGGGCTTACAAATAATTCGCTAATGGTAAAAACACCATAGCTGGTAAATATCCACCAGCTTGAAACTTTATCTATATATATATTGGTTGATAAACATGCAAGCACCATTACAACAGAAGATAATCCTGCAATTAATGTACCCCATGCAAATTTGCTGGGCGTTGAAAGTTCTTTGCCTCTTGCTTTCATCCAGCCAAAAAATGCGACGATAATTGGTGTTAAAACAATTATCCAAAATGGATTGATAGATTGATAAATTTCTGTTGATATTAATTTCAAATCTTGTCCATCGGGTGGAAACTTTTCTTTTGGCAAATTTTGAAAATAAAGATCAGTGCCTTGCTTCGTCATTACTTTTCCTTTGTCATCTGCTACTGCACGAAACTGGCTATCTACAACGGGAATTTGTGTTGGCTTTGTATTTACAGTTTCTAAAAAACCAAATGGTTTTAATGCAGGCTGAACAACTTTCGGCGCTTCACGGTCTGTATAGGTTTGCGCCCATATAGTTAAGGCTGTTGCATTTTGATTATAGATATTCCAAAAGATAATAGAAACGCCAAATAAAATTAATAATGTACTGATGCGTTTTCTTTCAAACCCTTTTGCACGGTACATCAAACTGAAATAAAATATAATTACGGGAATAGCTGCAAAAACAAAAGCATCATTTGAATCAGAACCCAAAATATTTCCCGGAATAAACCAGCCGATTAAACCGGCAATTATTGCAGGTAAAAAAACACTTGCAAATATTTTCGAGATAGGCATATCACCTTTCTGCGCAGGCTTTATAACATCAGCATACTTTACGTGCTTTAAGCCAATGGCAAGCCAAATCATGCTCACCACCATTCCAAAACCTGCTGCAGAAAAAGCCCAGCCCCATGTGTAGTGATTGCGCAAAAAAGCAGCAACAAAATTGCACATGAACGCGCCAATGTTTATGCCCATATAAAAAATATTATACGCAACATCTTTTTTTGGTTTTAAATCCGGGCGGTTATAAATATTACCCAACAATGTGCTGATGTTTGGTTTAAAAAAACCATTGCCGATAATAGCAGAAGTTAAACCCAAATACATTACAACATCACTGCCATTCAATGCAATTAAAAAATAACCGAGTGCCAGCAAACAAGCACCTAAAAAAATTGATTTTGTATAACCTAAATATCTGTCAGCAACTAAGCCACCAATAAATGGCGTTAAATAAATCAACGCCACATAAGTACCTACAATGCCTACTGCCGCTGCATTATCTAAGCCTCTTCCACCATGACCAACTGTATCGGTTAAGTACAGTAAAAAAATTCCAACCATTAAATAATAACCAAACCGTTCCCACATTTCAGTAAAAAATAAAACATATAAGCCGCGGGGGTGTTTACCTGTCTGTTTCTCAAAATCGCCTGATAGTTGGTTCATGCTTTTAATTTTCGTTAGAGTTATTGATTGCTCAAAATAAGCAGAAATTTCTATAAACAAATATGAATATAACAGATGAGCTATTTGTTAGTACAAACGCAGTATTACTATAACAGGAACATTAATTGTTATGATATTCTATCAACCCATCAATAGGTTGTTTAATAACATTACCTAATTCCATTTCATAACTATTGCAAAGTGATGCAATCACATCTTTAAAACCATATGCAATACTGCCGGTAAAATGTATTGGATATAACCAGCTTTCATGGTATTTACGCAAATGTGTAAAGAAAAAATCGTTCAAACCATCTTCAATAATATTTTCAATCATGTAATGATTTCGGTTCTCTGCAAGAAATATTGCAAACGAAGCGAGGTAGCGATTGGGTTGTGGCTGTTTGTAAACATGATTTAAAATCTCATCAGCATTTATATTATATTTTTTATCGAAGGCAAACATTAGTTCTTCGTCAAATGTGTTATATAAATAATGCTGCAAAACTTTTTTACCAAGATAAGCGCCGCTGCCTTCATCACCTAAAACATAACCTAAGCCAGGACTATTTTTTATAACTTTTTTGCCATTGTAATAACACGAGTTACAACCTGTACCTAATATACATGCAATACCTTTTTCATCTTTACAAAGCGCTCTTGCTGCACCGAGCAAATCCGTTTGTACTTCAATATAAGCGTTCGTAAAAATTTTTTGTAATGATGTATGGAGAATTCGTTTATTGTTATTGTCTTTTAAACCAGTTCCATAAAAAAATATTTTTTCGATGGTATTTTGCTTAAGCTTTATCAACAGTTCTTTTTGCAGCAATGCCACAATTTCATTGCCATTTAAGAAATATGGACTGATGCCTTTTGTGATAACCTTTTTCTTTTTGCCGTTATCAAGCAGGCACCATTCACATTTTGTAGAACCGCTGTCTGCAATCAATATTGCGCTCATTTACGTATTTAATAATTTGTTTTGAAATATGTATTTATAATTGCAAAGGTTTATACAGATATTCGTGTTTTGGCATCAAGATAAAGAATCAAAAATATATGGTTAGAAAAAAAATTCAGGTTTGGCTACCACTGTTATTTTCATTGGTTATGATTTTAGGTATGACACTTGGTTACAAGCTAAGAGAAAATACTTCGGGTGGTAATTCATTTTTAAAAAACAGTGACAGATCGCCTTTACAGGAAGCCATCAGTCTTATACAAAATAAATATGTTGACAATGTACATTTAGACAGTCTTGAATCGCCGGCAATAAATGGTTTGCTTGATCAGCTTGACCCACATTCAATTTATATTCCAACGAGTGATGTGCAAAGCATGAATGAAGATTTGCAGGGAAATTTTCAGGGCATTGGTGTAGAATTTCAAATGATAAAAGATACTGTAAACGTGATGAATGTTATTCCCGACGGACCTTCATTTAAAGCAGGTGTAGAAATTGGCGATAAAATAATAAAGGTGAACAATGACTTCAATTTAACAGGAAAAAAAAATTCTACAGATGATGTACGCAAACAATTGCGCGGATCTGCAAACAGCGTTGTTACAATAACGGTTTTGCGCAATAATCAGCAAAAAAAAATAAAAATTATAAGAGGAAATATTCCACTGTATTCGCTTGATGCAGCATATATGATTAATGCAAACACAGGTTATATAAAACTGAATAAATTTTCAGAAACTACCTACAGGGAATTTATGAGTGCAATGGAAAAACTGCAGCAGCAGCACATGCAGCAGCTTATTCTCGATTTGCGCGATAACGGTGGCGGCATCATGCAGGAAGCAGTAGAAATTGCAGATGAATTTTTGGATGAAGATAAATTAATTGTTTACACGCAAGGTGTGCATTCGCCGCGTACAGATTATCGTTGCAGCAAAGATGGTGTTTTTGAAAAGGGCAAGTTGATTGTATTGGTTGATGAAACGTCTGCATCAGCAAGTGAAATACTTGCGGGCGCCTTGCAGGATTGGAACCGGGCAACAATAATTGGCAGAAGAACTTTTGGTAAAGGTTTAGTGCAGCAGCAGTTCACATTGTCTGATGGATCTGAATTACGTTTAACTATTGCGCGTTACTACACGCCGGTTGGCAGAAATATTCAAAAGCCTTACGATAAAGGAAAAGAGGAATATGAAGAAGAATTAATTAACCGTTTTCATGATGGTGAGGTTGTTGTTGGTGATACAGCAAAACCAAAAGGACAGGCATTTAAAACGCCCGACGGTCATTTGGTGTATGGCGGCGGCGGCATAACACCTGATATATTTGTGGCGTACGATACAACTATGCAACCAAGAGAAGTGATGCTGCTTTATGCAAGAAATACGCTTACAGAGTTTGTTTATAATTATTATGTAGAACACAGAACGCAGCTTCAGCAATACAAATCGCCGGAAGATTTATATAAGCAGTTTCATTTTAATGATGATGACTGGCAGCAATTTGTGAACTATGCCAAACAAGATTCGATTAACCTTGTTAAATTACCGGCTACAGCGAAAATTTTTGTAACCAACCTGATGGAAAATTTACTTGCGCGGCAGATATGGCGAACAGAAGGGTACTTTGAATTAAGCAATGAAAAAGACCCAATGATAAAAAAAGCACTTGAAGTTTTGAAATAGTGCTTTAACAAATTATTGTACCAAATTAATTTTCAAATGTAGTTTTATGTAAGATGCACGCTGAGAACAATGAACGCTCTCATACATCATTCCCGCTTTCGCGGGAATCTTATTTATAAACAACAATGTATAATTGCATTTGATACAAAAATCAACCATACAACTTTTACGTTTTCCGTTCTCCTTTTTTTTAATGCCGGTTTACTGGTTTGCATTATCGTTTGTAAAAGATATTAATATTCAAAATGCCGTACTCATTTTCTTCATTATTCATGTGCTTGTTTATCCGTCGAGCAACGGCTATAATAGTTATATGGACAGAGATACAACAAGTATCGGCGGTATTGAAAATCCATCCCAACCCACTAAACAATTATTCTATTTTACTGTTGTAATGGATGTAATGAGCATTTTACTTTCACTTATTATTTCTCCTTTAACTGCAACCTGTATTTTTATTTATATTATGTTTTCAAGGTTATATAGCTATAGAAAAATCCGTTTAAAAAAATATGCAATTATTGGTTATTTAGTAGTGATATTAAACCAGGGTGGGTTGATTTTTTATACAGTTTTTCACGCTGTCAA
>JAICKT010000637.1 GCA_025927795.1 Parafilimonas sp.
AATAAATAGCCTTTACGATTTACAGTGAATGTATAATTTCTGCCAACCGGTAATGTAATAAAATAAAATCCTGTTTCATCTGTTTGCACGTCTGATAAAATCTTTTGGCTTGAATCAACACTTAATTCAACAGCACAAGGCAAACCTTTTTGTGTTTTTGCATCGGTTACATAACCTTTTACATACAATGTTTTTGTTGGACGAACATCCTGATTTAAAGTAAACTTATATAAATCCAAATAGCCTTTTGTATCTGCGCGGTCGCTTGCATAATAAGCAGTAACACCATCTGCAGCAACAAACAAACTGCCATCATCCGAAATTGTGTTTACAGGGTAACCAAGATTCTCCGGCTTACCCCAGGTTTTATTGCCTGTTTTTCGTACAACATAATTATCAAATCCGCCATAACCCGGCAAACCATTAGAAGTATAATATAATGTTTGATTATCTGCATGAATAAAAGGTGCCAGTTCATCACCTGCAGTATTAATATCAGGTCCCATATTTTCTGCAGGCAACCATTTACCATTAACGCGATAACTTACATACAAATCTTTTCCGCCATAACCACCAGGGCGATTGCTGCTAAAGTATAAAGCATTTTTATCAGGACTTAATGATGGTGAACTTTCCCAAAATTCTGTATTGATGTTTGCGCCTAAATTCGTTGGCTCACTCCATCCTGTTGGTGTATTATAAGAAATATATAAATCGAAATTGCCAAAGCCTTGTCCCGCAAAATTGCCTGCAAATAAAAGCCAGTCGCCATCCTGCGAAATATTTATTCCGCCTTTTGATGGTTCGTTATTTATATCGCCTTTAATAATTTCTGCTTTTGAATAACCGGTTGGTGTAAGTCTGCTTTCAACAAAATCTTCGCGAATGCCTTCACCTCTTCGCGTAAAAACAAGAATGCTGTCATCAATAGTAAATGATGGATAATATTCTGATGTTGGCGAATTAATGCTATCACCAAGATTTACAGGCGCAAATTTGTAATTGGCATTTGTATGTGATGATGCATATTGTATCGCAAAATCATAACAGCTTTTGCGATACTCAGCGCTTTTGCGGCTTTTATCACTTAGATTGG
Organism: Parafilimonas sp.; assembly: GCA_025927795.1. Lineage (GTDB taxonomy): Bacteria > Bacteroidota > Bacteroidia > Chitinophagales > Chitinophagaceae > Parafilimonas. The sequence goes on from JAICKT010000637.1 coordinate 1,097, forward strand.
GTATAGATAAAAATCTATTTACAGCATTTAATGCTTCATTAAATTTTCCAAGTCCGGCAAGATTTATAGAATAAGGCAGCAAATAAAATTTTGTGTAACCACTGTCAACCGAAAAAGCTTTTTCGTAATTAGCAACACTGTTTGCATAATCATCTAATGTTCCATAAACACCCGCCATCGATAAATAGGCATCAACATATTTTGCATCATAATTAATGGCTTGCTGTAAAACAGGAATGGCTTCTTTTAGTTCATCATTTTGTAATAATTCAATTGCTTTCGTATAAGCGGCGGCAGCTTTTTTATTTACTGCATCGGGATTATAATTCTGCGCTTCGGCAGTAGAAAAAAAACACAAACAAAACAACACATACTTCATACAGTAAAATTGCAGATAAGAAATTTAAGTTTTTATGTGTAAAAGTTAAATGTGAAAATAATGCAGTAAATCACATACAGATAAAATAAAATTCTTTAAACACAAATAATTACTTTAGCCCTCATTATTAAAAAAAATATTTTATTATGAAATTAATTGCACCTCTAATGTTTATTTGCACGCTGGCATTTGCAGCCTGCAATAACAG
>JAICKT010000145.1 GCA_025927795.1 Parafilimonas sp.
AGATTACGGCAAGGATTGTAGTTTGTTTTTTCATTCTTGAATTTTTGTTTCTGACGTTACGGTTATTTTAAAGTTTAAAATTTAACTTTTAAAAAGTAGTGGTCAGATGTTAACTTTTTCCAAATAAGATGAATAAATTTGCGGCTTTGTTTAATTAGAAAAAATACTTGGTTATTAATTACTGAATTTTTCTTAATTTCGCCCTCCCGAATTTTTGGGTTTTCGGCAGGAGCATCATTCATGGCCACAAAAATTGCAAGCTTTATTAATTCAATCTTTGCAGAATATATAAGTTCTGCCCAAAATATTTTTTCCGGAAAACTATCAATCAGATATGTCATCAACTAAAGTGCAAAACAGAATCAGCTTTGGAAAAACAAAAAACTTAGCTGAATCACCAGATTTATTGGATATTCAATTAGAGTCTTTCAGAGAATTTTTTCAGTTGGAAACAACACCTGACAAGCGCAACAACGAAGGCTTGTTTAAAGTGTTTAAGGAAAATTTTCCCATCACAGATACGAGAAACATTTTCGTTCTTGAGTTTCTCGATTATTTTATTGACCCTCCGCGTTATACAATTGAAGAATGTATGGAACGCGGTTTAACGTATGCTGTTCCGCTTAAAGCAAAACTGCGTTTAAGCTGTAATGATGAAGAGCACGTAGATTTTCAAACCATCGTACAGGATGTGTTTTTAGGAAACATTCCTTACATGACGCCGCGTGGCACATTTGTTATAAATGGTGCCGAACGTGTTGTGGTATCGCAGCTACATCGTTCACCTGGCGTTTTCTTTGGTCAGTCAATTCATCCAAACGGAACAAAAATTTATTCTGCACGTGTTATTCCTTTTAAAGGTGCATGGATGGAATTTGCAACAGACATTAATAATGTTATGTATGCTTACATTGATCGTAAGAAAAAATTTCCTGTAACTACTTTATTGCGTTCAATCGGTTATGAAACAGATAAAGACATTCTTGAATTATTCGGAATGGCTGTTGAAGTTAAAGCCGATAAAAAAACGCTAAAAGGTTATGTTGGAAAAAAATTAGCAGCCCGCGTTTTAAGAACATGGGTTGAAGATTTTGTTGATGAAGATACAGGTGAAGTGGTTTCAATCGAGCGTAATGAAATTGTAATGGAACGTGATACAGTGCTTGATGAGGATGCCATTGAAATGATTGCAGAGCTTGATGTAAAAAGCGTTTTTATTCAGAAAGAAGATGTGGGCGGAGATTATGCCATTATTTATAACACATTAAATAAAGATACTTCTAACAGTGAGTTGGAAGCTGTTCAACATATTTATCGCCAGTTGCGTGGTGCAGATGCGCCGGATAACGAAACAGCGCGTGGTATTATTGATAAATTATTTTTTAGTGATAAGCGTTATGATCTTGGTGAAGTTGGTCGCTATAAAATCAATCGCAAACTTGCTGTAACACAAAAACTCGAAACAAAAGTTTTAACAAGAGAAGATATTATTGAGATCATCAAATATCTTGTTCGCCTTACAAACGCGAAAGCAGAAATTGATGATATTGATCATTTGAGCAATCGCCGTGTACGTACAGTTGGCGAACAATTGTATGCACAGTTTGGTGTTGGTCTTGCGCGTATGGCACGTACCATTCGTGAAAGAATGAATGTGCGTGATAACGAAGTGTTCACGCCTGTAGATTTGATTAATGCAAGAACATTGTCTTCAGTTATTAATTCATTCTTTGGTACATCGCAATTATCACAGTTCCTTGATCAAACAAATCCGCTTTCAGAAATAACACATAAGCGTCGTATTTCAGCGTTGGGTCCCGGTGGTTTAAGCCGTGAACGTGCAGGCTTTGAAGTACGTGATGTGCACTATTCTCACTACGGTCGTTTGTGTACCATTGAAACGCCTGAAGGACCAAACATCGGTTTAATTTCTACTTTGTGCGTTCATGCACAGATAAATGAAATGGGCTTTATTGAAACACCTTATCACAAAGTAAAAGATGGTAAGGTTGATATGAAGAAGCTTACATTTTTAAGCGCTGAAGAAGAAGACACAGCAAAAATTGCACAAAGCAGCGTTGAATTAGATGAGCATGGTCATTTTATTGAAGATAGAATTATTAGCCGTCAGACAGGAGATTTTCCTATTCTTGAAAAAAGTGAAGTGGAATATATGGATGTTGCGCCAAACCAGATTGTTGGTTTAAGTGCTTCATTAATTCCATTCCTTGAACACGATGATGCCAACCGAGCATTAATGGGTTCAAACATGCAGCGCCAGGCAGTTCCGCTTATTCGTCCTGAATCTCCGATTGTGGGTACAGGCTTAGAAGGAAAGGCTGCACGTGATGCACGCATACAAATACATTCAGAAGGAGATGGTGTGGTTGAATATGTTGATGCAAAAGAAATTCACGTTCGTTATAAAAGAAATGATGCTGATCGTTTGGTAAGTTTTGAAGATGATTTAAAAGTTTACAAACTCACCAAATTCATCAAAACTAACCAGTCAACTTCTATTATATTAAAACCTGCTGTTAGAAAAGGGCAAGCTTTAAAGAAAGGCGATTTTTTAACTGAAGGTTATGCAACAAAAGATGGCGAGCTTGCATTAGGTCGTAACCTGCAGGTTGCTTTTATGCCATGGAAAGGGTACAATTTTGAAGATGCCATTGTAATTAGCGAACGCGTTGTAAGAGATGATATTTTCACTTCAATTCATATTGATGAATTTGAACTGGAAGTACGCGATACAAAACTTGGTGAAGAAGAATTAACGCCCGATATTCCAAACGTATCTGAAGAAGCAACAAAAGATTTGGATGATAATGGTATCATTCGCATCGGTGCCCAGGTTCGTGAAGGTGATATTTTAATTGGAAAGATTACACCAAAAGGTGAAAGCGATCCAACACCTGAAGAAAAATTATTACGCGCAATCTTCGGTGATAAAGCTGGTGATGCAAAAGATGCATCATTAAAAGCACCAAACGGAACAGAAGGTGTTGTTATTGATAAAAAACTTTTTCAGCGTGCAAAAAAAGATAAGAACGGAAAGGTTCGCGAAAAAGCATTGTTGGAAAAAGTTGAAAAAGTGCATGAGAAAAATGTTGAAGATTTAAAAGAAGTATTACTTGATAAATTACAAACACTTTTAAAAGATAAAAATTCTGCAGGTGTTAGCAACAATTTTGGTGAAATGCTTATCGGCAAATCTGCCAAATTCAATGCGAAAAATCTCAGTGCGATAGATTATCAAAACGTAAACCCTTTGGGATGGACAGGTGATGCAGAAATTGACGATCGCATCAATACTTTATTGCACAACTTCAATATTCGTTACAACGAAGAATTAGGAAGATACAAGAGAGAGAAATTCAATATTTCAATTGGTGATGAATTACCTGCAGGTGTTTTAAAACTTGCGAAGGTTTATCTCGCTGTTAAACGTAAGTTGAAAGTTGGAGATAAGATGGCGGGTCGTCATGGAAATAAAGGTATTGTTGCGAAAATCGTTCGCGAAGAAGACATGCCGTTTATGGAAGACGGAACACCGGTTGATATTGTATTAAATCCGCTTGGTGTGCCAAGCCGTATGAATCTCGGCCAGATTTATGAAACCATTCTTGGTTGGGTTGGTAAAAAGATAGGTGCAAAATTCGCAACGCCAATATTTGATGGTGCAACAACAGATGAAATTGCAGAGAACTGTGAGAAAGCTGGTATTCCATCAATGGGTCATACATTTTTGTATGATGGTGAAACAGGCGAACGCTTCCATCAGAAAGCAACAGTGGGTGTAATTTATATGATTAAACTGCACCACATGGTTGATGATAAAATGCACGCACGTTCTATCGGACCTTACAGTTTAATTACACAACAACCTTTGGGTGGTAAAGCACAATTTGGTGGTCAGCGTTTTGGTGAAATGGAAGTTTGGGCGCTTGAAGCTTATGGTGCATCAAACATTTTACAGGAATTGCTTACAATAAAATCAGATGATATTATTGGTCGTGCTAAAACGTATGAAGCAATTGTAAAAGGTGATAATATTACCAAAGCCGGAGTGCCCGAATCATTCAATGTATTGGTACATGAATTAAGAGGTCTCGGTTTAGATTTAAAATTTGAATAAAGCCCCTGCCTAAAGGGAGTAAAGAAGTCTTATAAATATTTAAGGCTGTTTCATTAGAAACAGCCTTTTTATTTTACTACTGGAGAAAAACATTTTGTTTCGAATTGAAATCAAATTTTCGTTCGAACCATTTTGTTTGCATAAAATGAAATGCTGAAATTGCAACTTACTTAAATTTCTGTGGCAAGTTATATTCTGTAAAATCAAAAAATCTAAACTATTATCTTCGCAAAAACACATTCACATGAATCTTCACGAATACCAGGCAAAAGGTTTATTAAAAAATTATAATGTCCCCGTTCAGGAAGGTTATGCATGCAGCACCGTGCATGAGGCAGAAGATGCTTATCGTCAAATAAAAAGTCAAACACAAAATAATTTTGCAGTGGTAAAAGCGCAGATACATGCCGGTGGTCGTGGCAAAGGAAAAATTGCAGGCACAGAACAGCGCGGTGTTGCTGTTGGCAAAAGCATGGAAGAAGTTGCAACCATTGCCGGCAATATTTTAGGCGGCACATTGGTTACTGTTCAAACAGGTCCTGCAGGAAAAAAAGTAAATAAAGTTTTGGTTGCGCAGGATGTATATTATCCCGGTCCTAATCCTACAAAAGAATTTTATTTATCTATTTTATTAGACAGAGCAAAGGGTGAGAATGTAATTATGTACAGCACAGAAGGCGGTGTTGAAATTGAAAAAGTAGCGCATGATACGCCTGATAAAATCTTTAAAGAATGGGTGCATCCTTCCGGTGGTTTGCAGGCTTTCCAGGCAAGAAAAATTGCATTCAATTTTGGATTAAGTGGTGAAGCATTTAAGAACTGCGTAAAGTTTGTTACCAATTTATATAATGCTTATGTAGGATTGGATTGCAGCATGCTTGAAATAAATCCTTTATTTAAAACAAGTGATGATAAAATAATTGCTGTTGATTGTAAAATGAATCTGGATGATAATTCTTTAATGCGTCATCCTGATTTGGAAGCATTGCGTGATATTTCTGAAGAAGACCCGACAGAAGTGGAAGCAGGAAAATACAATTTGAATTTTGTAAAGCTTGATGGTAATGTTGGTTGCATGGTGAATGGTGCAGGTCTTGCCATGGCAACAATGGACATGATTAAGTTAAGTGGTGGTGAACCTGCAAACTTTTTAGATGTTGGCGGCACTGCAAATGCACAAACAGTTGAAGCAGGTTTCAGAATTATTTTAAAAGACCCGAATGTAAAAGCTATTCTTATAAATATTTTCGGCGGCATTGTGCGTTGCGACAGAGTTGCCGCCGGCGTTATTGAAGCTTACAATAAATTAGGCAATATAAATATTCCCATCATAGTGCGACTACAAGGCACCAATGCAGAAGAAGCAAAAAAACTAATTGATGAAAGCGGGTTAAAAGTTGAATCTGCAATTCTTTTAAGCGAAGCTGCGGAGCTTGTTAAGAAAGCTGTTGCTTAAATTTATAATTGCACAGCATGTAAAACTTATTTTACCAATCTCACTTCATAAACAGGGCTGAATAAATAAACCAGTCCTGTTTTTTTTTCTGTGCAGCGAAAGCGTTTACGTAATCGTTCACCTTTTTCGAAAACTCTTCCGTCGCTTGTTGTAAACAAAGCTCCTTTTGGCAACTCTTCTAAAAGTTGTGCATCTTTTTTAACAACATCATACTTGCGCAATATTCTTAACAAACTTTCTTCGGCACAACTGCTTGCGGCAGGGTTTTGCATTGACTGATACAAAGCCTGCTCAACATCCGCAGGAAATATTTTTCTGTTTACAAAATCTGCCAATAAATTTTTGTAAACAGATTTCCATTCTTTTCCATGTGCCAATATTCTGTTACCAAATTTTTCAAAAGCAACTAAATGTGCAAGCTCATGCAGCAGTGTTATTAAAAACGAAAACTTATTCAGATTACCGTTAATACTTATGCGATGATTTTTTCCATGCACCGCATTTCTGTAATCGCCTAAAACAGATTGGCGCTGGCGCGTTAAAGTAAGATGAACTTTATAATGCTGCAGATAATCTGCTACCTGCTCAAAACTATTTTCAGGTAAATAATCAGTAAGTGCCTGCAGCGGATGTTCAACTCTCGGCATTTTTTTTACGGTTTAAACGCATCGCACCTCTCACTTCCAAAACAGTATATATAACATATAACAGCATAGCCGCGCCAACGGCATATATGCTTTTATTTTCACCGGAAGAATTCAAATAAATTAATACCGTTACTGCTATCACAATCAGTTTTATAAAAGCACTTAATGTAATGCTTCTAACAAATGCATGTGCATTATTGGTTTCTGCAGCTTTAATATGCAAAAAGCCGGTGATAAAAATTAATGCAAGCAAAATAAAATTCGCTATCAATAATACCGAATGATTCACCTCATGCGCATCCAGCCAATGTGAAAAAATAAAAGCGAGGATAGTAATAATTACGAAGAGAAATATTATCGGCTTAAAAAATTGTATTGTGTTTTTATTCATTTTTCTTTTTTGATGTATCTCTAACTACTTTTAAAATCATGCTAATAATTACCAGCAGCGGCAACACCCAAATAAAAACAGGAAATGAAAATTTTATTTTTTCATCGAGCCAGTAACCAACGGCAACTGCAATAATTAAACCCGCAAATATTTGCGTACCCAAACTTGCATATTGAAATAAAAGATTTTTGTTTGATGTATTTTTTTTGTCGCTGTCAGTCATTAGAAACTTCTGCTTTCGGAACTTTTAATGTTGCGGTATCACGCGGCACCGTTTTATCAGAACCTAAAACTTTTTTTAATCCGTCGAGGTATTGTTCTTTATACTCGAGCACTTGTTGCAATGAATCTGTGCGCATTTTTAATAGTTGCAATTCAGTTTTATTTTCCTTCTTGCCATAACCGGGAATATAAAATTTAAGTGGTGTTAAAACAAGTAAAGCCGCCGTTAAACCAACTAGTAATAAAAATACGGTACTCACAACTATATACACGCTTATACGCGATAATCTGAATTTAATTACTTCTTCAAAAGTATCGTCGTTCATAATCACCAACCTGTAATGATTGCGTAAGCGTTTTAATGTAGTATTGTCTGTTATTTTTGACATATCTGCTGTAAATCAAAGATAGTGTTTCAATGTTGCCGCCTATGCAGAAAAATAACGCTAATTTTAAAATATTTGAGGCTGATTTGAGTTAAATAATATGAATATTTGCTGCATGAGAATTGCCGGTAATTTATTATTGATTTTTTTGTTGACACATGTGGCGGTTTTTGTGAATGCGCAGCCTGGTTCAACCATTGATCTTAAAAAACCGGCTAAATATGAAAACCGCACATTAGGGTCTGAGAATACAGCAGAAGGAAAAATTGGAAGAGGCAAAAAGCTCTATCAAAATACCGTTACACATTACAACTATTATTTTAATGCCCGAACAAGGCTTAATGATATTATTGCGAGAGCAAAGCAAGGCACGAAAGACGATTATACCCGCCTGCTTCCCTACTATAATTATACGCTTGATGCAACAGCAACTGATCCTGATATTGACAGTGTAATTTATAAATGCAATGCCGGCATTTTATTGCATGATTTAAGAAATGATTGGGTGGATGATTTATATTTTTTAATGGGGAAGGCTTATTACCTGCGCAAAAATTTTGATTCTGCCGAGCATGTTTTTTTATATATCAATTATGCATTTGCACGTAAAGATGACGGTTATGATGTTCCGATTGGAAGCAATGCAAACGGTACTGTATTTAGTATTGCCACAAAAGAAAAAACGGGTTTGAAAGAAAAACTTTCAACACCGCCGCGCAGAAATGAAGATTTGATTTGGGTTGCAAAAAATTATATGGATGCAGGCAAACCTTATGAAGCATCTGCTATTCTTGAAATTTTAAGAAATGATCCAAATTTTCCTGAGCGCCTTCAACCCGAATTACATGAAACTTTGGGTTACTTGTTTTATAAAGAAAAAATTTATGATAGTGCTGCTTATCACTTAAGCCTTGCAACAGATTTGGACGATGACCGGCAGGAAAAAGCAAGACGTGAATATTTAACTGCACAATTGTACATGGCTTCGGGAATGAATAAAGATGCAGAAAAATATTTTGCACGCAGTGCTGAACATACAGTGGATCCGGTAATGGAAATTTATGCAAGTATAAATGCAATTAATGCTTCAGACGATTCAGTAAATATAATTGATAAAAAAATTGCTGCTCTTTTACATCTTGCGAAAAGAGATAAGTTTGTTGGCTATCGCGATTTAATTTATTACACCGCTGCACAAATTGAAACAGAACAAAAAAATTATGACGACGCTTATAAGTTTTTACAAAAGAGCGTAAAATATAATACAGATAACCCTGAGCAAAAAAGTCGTTCGTTTATGTTGCTCGGCGATATCAGTTATATTAAACCTGATTATATAGCAGCAAAAAATTTTTATGATAGTGTTGATGCAGGAAGCCTTAAAGATTCAATTGATCAGCAGCGATTAACAACAAGACTTACTGCATTGCAAACCATCGCTTCGAATCTTACTATTATTCACAATGAAGACAGCGTGCAGCTTGTGGCGCACATGCCCGAAGCGCAACGAATTGCCTTCATAAAAAAAACTGTACGGCAATTAAGAAAAGTACAGGGTTTAAAAGATGCAGACACATCTGTGTTTATTAATCCTGCCGTTCAGGCATCAAATATTCCGGGTATAGGAAACAATGCTTCCACTGATCTTTTTGCTGCGTCTGCGAAAGGCGATTGGTACTTTAATAATGCAACCTTACGAGCTTCCGGCGCAAATAATTTTCATGTAACGTGGGGCAACAGACCAAATGTAGATAACTGGCAGCGTATTGATGCAGTGAACAAACAAATTGCTCAACAGGCAGCCGGTGGTATAGATCCTGATAAAGCAATTGATTCTTCTGCTGACAATATGAATAATAATGATAACGGCATGCAACAATTTTCTGCAGGAACAGGAGAAATTTCGTATGATGCTTTGCTCGCCAATGTGCCGCTTACTGATGAACAAATGAAATCTTCCAATTCAAAAATAATGGAAGCTCTTTTTGCTAACGCGAAGCAGTTTCAAAATGAATTAGAAGATTATAATGCAGCTATTGCATCTTATGATTCTTTAAACAAACGCTTTCCTGATAATAAACATCTTGAAGAATCTTTAGCTGGTTTATATTATTGTTATAATAAAATTGGAAAAAAGTTTTCAGCAGACTCAGCATTAAATGTTTTAAATACAAAATTCAAAAACGGAACGTATGCAAAGCTGCTTGCAAACCGGGTTGCAGCAAACACAAAAGAACAACCGGAAGACTCTGCTACTAAAGCTTACGAGAATGTTTATAATTTATTTATCGAAGGAAACTTTGAGGAAGCAAAAGCAGCGCAGGCAAATGCAGACAGCGTTTATGGCAGTTCCCATTGGACGCCGCAGTTGTTATACATCGAATCAATATATTATGTATCGAAGCGTGAAGACAGCATGGCAATAGATAAACTTACTGCATTATCAGACCAGTTTTCAGAATCGCCGCTTGCAGAAAAAGCGAAAACAATGATTGACGTATTAAGACGGCGTCCTGAAATAGAAACTTATCTTACAAATCTGAAAGTAACAAGAGCTGCAGATGATGAACCATCGCCGGTTGTAAATCTTAACCCGGTAGAAAATATTACTGAAAAGAAACCGGAAATTAAAAGAGATTCAGTGGTTTCAAAGCAGGTGGAAAAAGTTGCAAAGCCGCAGGTTGATTCAATGAAAGCAGTTACCGGTGCTATAAAAACCTATGTCTTCAATGCATCCGATCAGCAGTTTGTAGCGATATTATTGAATAAGGTTGATCCTGTTTATGCAAATGAAACTCGCAACGCATTTAACCGCTACAATCAAATAAATTTTTACAATCAGAAAATTAACAGCACTTCTTCCAAAATAAATGATAGTTTAAATATTGTTTTACTTGGTCCGTTTAGTGATGCTGCTTCTGCATTAATTTATGTTGATAAAGTAAAACCAAATGCAGC
>JAICKT010000421.1 GCA_025927795.1 Parafilimonas sp.
AAAAGAAGAAAAATTATTTTAATTATTGGCTTTGCTGTTACTATATTTTTTATTGTATTAAGATTGATAAATTCTTACGGTGACCCGAGCCCCTGGTCAACACAAAAAAATGGGATTTATACTTTCTTATCATTTTTAAATTGTACGAAATATCCGCCATCATTATGTTATTTAAGTATGACAATTGGACCAGCACTCATTTTTCTTTCATTGATTGAAACTGTTCAAAATAAATTTACCAATGCTTTAAGTATGTATGGAAGAGTGCCTTTCTTTTATTATGTTTTACATTTTTATTTGATACATATTATCTGCGTGATTTTATTTTACGCAACCGGGCATACATCAAAAGATATTATCGACGTTAACACACCTTTCTTTTTCCGTCCACAACATTTTGGTTTTAATTTATGGATTGTCTATGCTATCTGGTTGTTTGTAATTCTCGCATTGTACAAACCCTGTAAATGGTTTGACAATTATAGAAAAAGCCACCGGCAGTGGTGGCTTAGTTATCTGTAATTTTTATTTGATGGAATTAAATCATCATTCTCAAAGGCTCTTCCAGTAAGCTTTTCAGCGTTTGTAAAAAAGCAGAACCTGTTGCACCATCAACAACGCGATGGTCGCAACTCAAAGTTACTTTCATTACATTGCCAGGAACAATTGCGCCATTTTTCACAACAGGAATTTGTGAAATTCCACCAACAGCAAGGATGCATGCATCAGGCGGATTTATGATAGCAGTAAATTCATCAATACCAAACATTCCAAGATTAGAAATTGTAAATGTGCTGCCTTCCCAATCTGCTGGTTGTAATTTTTTGTCTTTTGCTTTTTGTGCAAATGTTTTTACTTCACCTGCAATCTGGCTTAAAGTTTTTGTATCTGCAAAGCGAACAACAGGAACAAGCAAGCCTTCATCCACCGCAACAGCAACACCAATGTTTACGTGATGATTGATGCGAATTTTTTCACCCAGCCAACTGCTGTTAACTTTTGGATGTTGTTTCAAAGCAACTGCAACAGCTTTCAACACCAAATCATTAAAACTTATTTTAACTGGGCTTGTTTCATTTAATTTACCACGAGCTGCAACACATGCATCCATGTCAATACTCATCGTTAAATAAAAATGTGGCGCACTGAATTTGCTTTCTGCTAATCTGCGTGCAATTGCCTTGCGCATTTGCGAAACAGGAACTTCTTCAAAGTCTTCTTTTGTATAAGTTGGCGTTGCAACAATCGGTTGTTGTTTTTGTGCCGGTTGTGTTGAAGCAGCTTCTTGTTTTTGCTCACCGCTCACAGGCTTCTGTTCACTTATTTGCGGTTTGTAATTATCAATATCACTTTTTGTAATTCTTCCGTTGTCACCTGTTCCTTTCACATATTTTAAATCAATTCCTTTTTCTTCTGCTAATCTTTTTGCTAATGGAGAAGCGAAAATTCTTCCTTCATTCACCACTTGTTGTTCAGGCGCGTGGGATGTGTCTTCCACTTTTTGTTGCGGCACGCCGCTCGATGCAGTTTTAGAAACATCGCCTTCCGCTTTTTGCTGGTCAGCATTGTCTTTTGCAACAGGTTCTTGTTGTTCACCACTGCCACTTTTTGCAGCAGCAACAACTTTATTTACATCAAATCCTTCTTTACCAATTATTGCCAACAAATCATTCACCGCAATTTTTTCTCCCTGTTTTGCACCTTGATATAAAAGCTTTCCATCTTTATAACTTTCAAGCTCCATGGTTGCTTTATCCGTTTCTATCTCCGCAAGAATATCTCCTTTCTTTACATCATCACCCACATTCTTTTGCCAGCTTGCAATTACACCTTCCGTCATCGTATCACTCAAACGCGGCATTAAAACAACTTCTTCCATTTTTGAAATGTCAATATCAGATGCTGGTTGCTGGTTGCTGGTTTCAGGTTGTTTAGCTTCTTGTTTTATTTCTTCAGTTTTTTTCTCCTGTGTTGGTTGTTTTTCGGGTTTCGGATTTTTATCTTCAGATTTTTTACCAGCATCTGCTTTCCCATTTCCGCCAATCAATCCACTTACATCTTCTCCTTTATCGCCAACAATTGCAAGCAAATCGTTCACTTGTAATTTACCTCCCTGTTCTGCACCGCGATGCAACAACACACCATCTTTATAACTTTCCAACTCCATTGTTGCCTTATCTGTTTCTATCTCTGCAAGCAAGTCGCCTTTTTTAACGGGGTCGCCAACATTTTTATGCCATGCGGCAATTACGCCTTCGGTCATTGTATCGCTCAAACGGGGCATTAATATTTTTTCAGCCATAATTGTTAATTAGAATAAATTTTCGCGGTGAAATTACTGCAAAATGCAAACATACAATCAATGAAAAACTAACCAACTATTTAGCAGAATCAATTTTAAAAACCTGGTTACTGAAAGGTGGCGTATCGGGAATTTTTATCTTATTAAAATTATAGTTCACTGATTGATGGCAGTTGTTGCACGTGTTGGTAAGCGTTAAAAAATTTCTTTCAAAAGAAACCACGTTTTTTTGTTGAATACTGTTGTTCACACTATCAATAGCAGGTTGTAACATCACAAGATTTTTTACTTCAGGTCTGTCTGATGCATAGGTTTTAATATCATCAACAGCTTCCATTATTTCATGAATTTCAAAATCTGCAAGCCGCCAGTTTTGCGCGGTGCCTGCAAACCAAAGCTTTTCATGATGCACCTGTATGTCACTCATAAATTCTCCAAGCCCGGGTTTATATGCATTATTAATTTGAGATTGCAAACTATCAATTTGCGATTGCAGGTACTGGTTGGAGTTTGAATTTTGGGAACAAGAAAAAAAAGCAGCAGCGGTTAAGAAAACAAAAGCGATTTTTTTCATGCGATAAAATTAGTAATTCATAAATTGAAAGTTTAACATCATAAATAAAAGCATCAATCAACAATTAAAGTTCGTAAAATTTTTACTCCCCTTTAGGGGATGGGGGTTTATCTTAGCACAATGGAGAAACGTTTGTTTTTGTTAGATGCTTATGCACTGATATTTCGTGCGTATTATGCGCTCATTCGGAATCCGCGCATTACATCAAAAGGGAAAAATACCAATGCACAATTTGGTTTTACAAATACTTTAATTGATTTAATCAATCGCGAAAAACCTACACATCTTGCTGTATGTTTTGATGTGGAAGGAAAAACAGAACGTCACACCGATTTTTCAGATTACAAAGCCAATCGCCAGGAAACGCCTGAAGATTTAATGGCTGCAATTCCTGATATAAAAAGGATTATCGAAGGTTTTAATATTCCGTGTATTGGCGTTGCAGGTTATGAAGCCGATGATGTGATTGGAACACTTGCATGGCAGGCGCATGATGCAGGTTATGATGTGTACATGGTTACACCGGATAAAGATTATGGGCAGTTAGTGCGTGATGGCGTGCAGATTTATAAACCCGGTTACCAGGGTGGAACTTTTGAAATTTTAGGTCCGAAAGAAGTGTGTGCGAAATGGGATATTGAACGTGTAGAGCAAGTGATTGATATTTTAGGGTTGATGGGTGATGCAGTGGATAATATTCCCGGCATTGTTGGCGTGGGTGAAAAAACTGCAGCAAAATTATTGAAGGAATATGGTAGTCTTGAAAATATTGTAGCCAATGCTGAAAATATTAAAGGAGCATTGGGTAAAAAAATTGTTGATGGAAAAGAGTCTGCCATTCTCAGCAAAAAACTCGCAACGATTATTACAAATGTTCCGGTTCAATTTCATGAAGAAAATTTTTGTTTAAAAGAATGGAATAA
>JAICKT010000466.1 GCA_025927795.1 Parafilimonas sp.
ACGGGAAGATCCTTCATATGAAAGCAAAAGTTAAACAATTGTAATATTGATTAGTATCTAAATTCATAAATTATCTAATTCCCTCATAATAAACTGCTCGCTGCTTTAGCTGTGGCATTAATTGTTTCATTCAAATCATCGTAGCTTAAGGCATTACTTAAGAACCAGCTTTCATAACCAGACGGCGGTAAATAAATTCCCTGCTCTAACATTGCGTGAAAAAATTTGTTGAATGTTGTAATGTTAGAAGACGATGCATCTGCAAAATTGTTTACTGCTCGATGTGTAAAGAAAACAGAAATCATAGAACCGATTTGATTGATAGTAACAGGAATATTTGCTTTATCTAAAACAGTAAATAATTCTTTTCTTAAGTAAGCGCCTTTTTCATCAAGCTCAGTATAAATACCTGGATTATTTTTTAAATGATTTAGTAATGTAAATCCTGCAATCATTGCAATTGGATTACCGCTTAATGTTCCTGCCTGATACACATTTCCAAGCGGTGCGATGTGTTGCATAATTTCAAACTTACCACCAAATGCACCAACGGGCATTCCTGCGCCAATCACTTTTCCATATGTCACCAAATCAGCATCAATTTTTAAACGTTCTTGTGCACCGCCTTGTGCTAATCGAAAGCCTGTCATTACTTCATCAAAAATCAAAACAATATCTTCTTCTGTGCAAATTTTTCTCAAGTCTTCTAAAAAATTTTGTTGTGGCAAAATACAACCCATGTTGCCGGCAACAGGTTCAATTATTATAGCTGCAATTTGGTTTTTATGTTGATTGATGAGTTGCTGTACAGCATCAATATCATTATACGGGGCAGTTAAAGTATCGGCAGCAACACCAGCCGTAACGCCCGGCACTGTTTGAATATTAAATGTTGCAACACCACTTCCTGCCTTTACTAAAAAGCTATCTGCATGACCGTGATAACAACCTTCAAATTTTATTATTTTATTTCTGCCTGTATAACCACGCGCCAAACGAATGGCACTCATGCAAGCTTCTGTACCGCTGCTTACCATTCTTACTAAATCAACATTTGGCACCATGCTTTTTATCAGTTCAGCCATTTCAATTTCTAATTCTGTTGGCGCGCCAAATGATGTTGAGTCTGCAGCTTTTTTCTGTATGGCTTCAACAACGGGTTCAAAAGCATGACCAAGAATCATTGGTCCCCATGAATTGATATAATCAATGTACTTGTTACCATCTACATCAAACAAATACGCGCCTTTTGCTTTCTTAATAAATAAAGGCGTTCCTCCAACACTTTTAAATGCACGCACAGGAGAATTTACACCGCCGGGAATGGAATGTTGTGCACGAGAGAAAAGCTGTTCGCTATTAGGAATGTTCATTTAATTAATTCGTTTATATCTTCCGCTTTCTGGCTTGCATTAAATTCAATAAGTCGAAAATCAGCAAGTTTATTTTTGTAGAATGGGTCGCGTTTAATTATTTTTTCAATTTCTTTCTTGCTTGATGCAGTTGCTATGATGATGCCGCCCTCCCTGGGAATTTTTCTTCCTGACATTAAAAAATTTTTCGCTTTATAATGTTTGTTCAGGTAGATAACATGCGCTTTCATATGCGCATCAATTTCTGTCAACGGAACTTTATAAATTAATTCAATTATGAACATGTTTATGCGTTTAATAACCTTGCTGCATCTTTTGCAAAATAAGTTGCAATCAAATCTGCGCCTGCTCTTTTTATAGAAGTTAATGTTTCAAGTATTGCTTTGTTCTCATCTATCCAGCCCATTTTTGCTGCAGCTTTTATCATTGCATATTCACCACTGATGTTATAAACGCTCACCGGCACATGCACTGCATTTTTTACTTCACGCACAATATCAAGATAAGGCAAACCGGGTTTTACCATCACAATATCTGCGCCTTCTTCTTCATCCATCAATGCTTCTTTTACTGCCTCAATGCGATTGGCATAATTCATTTGATAGGTTTTTTTATCACCAAAGCCGGGAGCAGAATCAAGCGCATCTCTAAATGGACCATAAAAGCACGATGCATATTTTGCACTGTAACCCATGATGCCAACTTTAGTAAAATTATTTTCTTCAAATGCTTCGCGAATAGCGGCAACACGACCATCCATCATATCGCTGGGAGCAACCATATCAACACCCGCTTCTGCATGAGACAAACTCATCTTCACCAACGCTTCAACTGTTTCATCATTTACTATTTCTCCATCTTTTACAATTCCATCATGCCCGTAAATTGAGTAAGGGTCAAGCGCAACATCTGTCATCACATACATTTCAGGCACTGCTTCTTTTATTGTTTTTATTGAACGTTGCATCAAGCCATCTTTATTCCATGCTTCTTTACCGGTATTATCTTTTGTTTCATCTTTTGCTTTTACGAAAAGTAAAACACACTTTACACCAAGGCTATATAATTCTTTTACTTCTTTAATTGTATTATCAATGCTCATGCGATAATAATTTGGCATTGATGCAATCTCCTGCTTATAATTTTCACCTTCATTAATAAACAGCGGCGCAATAAAATCGTTTGGCGTTAAAACTGTTTCTGAAACTAAACTTCTGATAGATGCGTTTACTCTTAATATTCTATTTCTTCTTTGTAAAAACATAAAATGTCTGATGTATGATTTTTAGATGTCTGATTTGCTTCGATTCGATTTTGCTGTTTTATCTGTTGCAGCAAAAATTGCTGTAAGCTGATTTGCTTCATCAATTAATCTGTTAACTTCTTTTCCCGTTTTTATGTCTGCTTCATTAATTACTTCAAGCCAGTAAAGACTTTCATCCGCTTCTTCTAAAACAACTTGAATTTTATAAATAAAATCTGCGTTTGATTTTGCTCTTTTAGTAGCCCGATAATTAGCACCAACAGAACCTGCTGCTCTTATTAGTTGTTTAGCAGTTTCAAAACCTGCAGCATTTTTTGGAAAATCACTACAAAGTTTAATTATATCAATATGAAATTTTTTTGTTCTTTGTTGTAATTCTATTCTATTCATAAAATAAAGTTTGGGCTAAATATATATCAGACATCAACAAATCAGACATCCGACATCAAACCCAATCTCCCGGCTGCAAACAAACCTGCAACAACTTATCTTCTTCACTTCCTTTTTCCGGTTGATAATTATATTCAAACCTTACAGTTGGCGGCAAACTCATTAAAATACTTTCTGTTCTGCCGTTTGTTTTTAATCCGAATAAGGTTCCGCGG
>JAICKT010000049.1 GCA_025927795.1 Parafilimonas sp.
ACTTTGGTTATAATAAAATTCTGCTCTTTTTAAATCTCTGTAATTATTTAAGTAAAAATTGCCTAAATCAATGTAGTCCTTTGTTATTTGTTGATAATCGTTTGTGCCAACACGAACGTTTATCGACTGCTTAAAAAAATATTCCGCAGAGTCTAATATTTTTTCCTTTTCATACAAAAAACCAAGGATTTTGAATGAAATAGAAAGTTCATATTGATCTTTAATTTTTTGAGCTATTGTAACTGCATTATAACAATAACCAGAAACCTTCTCAAGTTTATTTTCAAAGCAAAGCGCCTGAGCATACCTGTTTAAAAAGTACAAATAATGAGACGAATCTTTTTGAAATAGAGATAAATTCATACCTATTATACTTTCATCAATTACCTTCTGATAGTCACCTGAAAAAAAGTAGATATCAGCCTTATAATAACGCGCATCCAGCTGATAGTAATTTGTATCTAAAAAGTTTTTTTTACATAAAAGTATTACTGTGTCGTAATAGGCAATAGCTTTTGGGTATAACATCAATTCTTGAAAGTAATATGCAAGGTTGTAATAGCAATTTATTTTAAGCGCTTTAAGGTCCTCGTTCTTCAGTTTGTTGCACATATCCAACGCGGTACTCGCAGAATTAATAGCAGACGTAAGATTATTTTCTGCCTTGTATTCGTATTTAGAAATTTTTAGAAGAACAAGTATATAGGATGAATCATTTAATGGTCTGTTCTTTTCTATTTCAGTTTTAAGTGTATAAAAAAGTTTAAGCTTTTCAAGCGGAGATTTTGATGTGGTGCGATCAATGCTTTGTATTCGTTCAAATGTAGAAATACTTGGTTTAGCCTGGCTAAATAAACTGAAATAAAAAAAACAGCTTATTAAACAAAAACATAGTTTTTTCATAAGCTGTAAACAATAAACTTTATTACAAATATAAATTGCCGTCGCCGGCATCATTATCTCGGCACTTGCAAGTTTTGTAATAACTGGTGGTCTTGTGATACTAAGTAAGTATCGTAAGCAACTAAAACTAAAATGGCAAACAGTAAAACTATTTCAAGTACTCTTTTTGGGCCTGGTCCTTTTCCACCGCCACCACCTGTAGTTGTTCCTGAAGTTGTAGCTGTAGTTTCAGAAGATTTACTCATATAAATATAGTTTAATGCATAAAGATATTTATTTAAAAAGATTTACAACTTTTTTTCCCACTCTTCGGCTTTATCACTGCCTTCCTCTTTTTGACTTAACACTTTTTGCAGTAACATTTTTGCCTTGTCTCTATCACCTGGTTTGTTTCTTCCCATTAATGCAACAGCTTTTAAAAAATCACCGGAATTGCTAAATAATCCTTTCATTTTTGAGAGTGCATCAAATTGTAGTAATGCACTGTCATACTCTTCTTTCTGCATGTAAGTAATGCCGGCATATTTTTTTGCGTCGCTGTTTTGTGTATCGTTTTTTTCTATGCCATTAAATAGTCTTAAGGCTTTATCATACTCTTTATTATTATATGCATCAATACCCAACTGAAGACTGTCTCTCGAAGCATCCATTGTAAGGCTTAAATTACTGTAGTTTGTTTTAATATAGTTTTCTGCAAGCTTTTTGGGCGATGGATTTGTCTCGAAAAAATAAACAGATGCCGCTAAAACCAGGCAGGCTGCTGCTACATAAGTAATCCATCTGTTTGCGAGAGATTTTTTTAATGTTGGTATAAATGGTAATTCATCAATAATATTTTTAATGCGCCATGCAGCTTGTTTTTGTTGAAGCAATTCTTCACGTAAAGATTCACGTGTCATTATATAAATAGCAACTTCCTGTGCAAAAGCATTATCTTCTTCGCATTTTTTTTCAAACACTCTGCGTTCATCTTCATTCATCGTTTGCTGAAAATAAGAATCTATATACTCAATCGTTTCCATAACTACACTGTTTAATAAGGTTAAAATTTGTGCCGGATAATATCACTCAGTTACTTTTTCTCTTAATTTTTCAAGACATCTTAATCTCGTTGTTTTCACAACTGCTGCGTTATTATAAGATAATTCCTGCGCAATTTCTTTATCTGTTAAGCCATCTTCAAACATCAATAATAATTCTTTGCATTTTTTGCCGATCGTGCCTAATTGCGTTCTGATTTTTGCTTTTAATTCATTGTGCATCAGCCGTTCAATACTTGTTCTTGTGCTATCCGGTAACTGGTTCATCATTTCAGGTACGGGCATTGTTTTATGTACCTGGTGTTTATTAGTCGTATTTTTTCGAACAAGGTCAATACATTTATTGGAAAAAATTTGGTAGAGATAAGTTTTTATAGAAGAACGACCGTCAAAATGGTTATTTATAATGTTATGTATGGCAGATAAAACCGCATCGCTATAGGCGCTAAAACTTTCATCGTAATTAATACTTTGCTTACGGCAACCTTCATCAATAAAATATGCATATTGGTTATATAATATTTTTTCGTAAGCCGTGCGTTGTTTATAACCGGCTTTCAATCCGAACAATATGTCAGAATCTTGATGTAACAAAAAGAAAGTTTGCACTAAAATAAAATAATATTGGCTTCTGTAATTAAGAGATTTTATTACAGAGAAGGAATGGCTATTAATTTATTCTGTGTTCTGTTATTCTTTTTATTTAGTTTCTGTAAGATTTGATTTTATCGAACCCTTTTACAAATAGTATTTTTCATCGAGATAAAACAAGCCGTCTTTCTTTTTCCAGTACCAGAATTTTTTTCCAAGCACATAAAAAGTACCTCTCGCAGACTGTTGCTGGTTTTGCGGATTTACATATAACACTCTTGGCGGAATAGTTTTATAACGCGCTTTAAGATTACTTAATTCCTGTGCGCTAAAACCCTTTGAAAGCTGAAATGTATTAAACTCAATATTGGCATCTGCCGGTAATGCATCTTGCCCGTTAATTATTTTTCCGTATCCGTTAGTAATAACTATAAATGCAAGTGCAGAATTATTTACCGATGCTGAAGTATCTGTGGTTAAGGTTTTGCCGGAATCAATATTCGTTGGAATGTTATTATTTGCCGGCGAATTATTATTCGTGTTATTATTAGTAACAATAGTTGCATTATTCGTTTTTGCAGGTACTGTTTTTCTGCTGCAGGCAAACAACAGGCAACTGCTTACTATTAGCAATAAATAAGTTTTCATTCGAACAATTTACCGAATATTATGCCAGAAGAAACTTAAATAAAATTTAATAAATGTTATGATAATACTTCAACTTAATAATTCTGTATGATTACAATCATTTTCATGGCAATGACCAGCTTGCCTGCAATAACGAAAGTTTAAAATATGTGCACTTATAATTAATGTGGCAGCAGGCAATAACAACCATAATTCAACTGAGATAAAAACCTCTTTTAATATTAAGAATATAAGTCCTGTTATAAAAACAAACAAAGGCATTTTTTTATGATGATGTTTTTTTAAACCATGGTACAATGAATAACAACCGATGGCGGCTGCTAAACCAATCATTGAATATTCAAATAATTTGTTGTGTAAGATTTCTAAGCCAAGAACAGGCAAGCTGCTGAAAAATAAAGGTAAAACGGCGCAATGTATGGCGCAGGCTAAAGAAGCTGAAATGCCTAATGTATCTGCGTCTATTTTTTTAATTAATGCCCTCATAAAAAACAAAAATACTTGTTTGCAACATCGTTGCAAAATTATTTTCGTTAACAATTATTTGCTTTATGCTTTCATAATTTTGCATTATGCGCAAAAGAATAATTATCTATGGTATTTCCTTTATCGTATTGATAGGTCTTTTTCTCGTGGCTGTTTTTGCAGGCACGAATAACTGGAAATCAAAATCGCCAGTTATTAGTTATGTAAAACCATTTGCATTTACAACACAGGATAAAAAAATTTTTACTGAAAAAGATATGGCAGGAAAAGTTTGTGCGGTAAATTTCTTTTTTACATCATGCCACGGCGTGTGCCCGATTATGAATAATAATATGAAAGCAGTTTATGATGAATTTAAAGATCAACCCGATTTTATGATTGTTTCTCACACCTGCGATCCTGAAACAGATTCGGCTGCACGGTTAAAACATTATGCTGATTCAATGAAAGTGGATACACGTAAATGGGTTTTCTTAACCGGCAGAAAAGACAGTTTATATCTTGCGGCAAGAAATAATTATTTAATTGATGATCCTAACAATAATGTTGGTAACATAAACGATCAGTTTTTGCATTCGCAGTTTGTTGCTTTGGTTGATAAATTTGGCAACGTTCGCGGACAAGTGTATGATGCTTTAAAACCTGATGAATTAAAATTGCTAAAGCATGATATCAACACTTTATTAAAAGAAACTGAACCACCTTCAACAACTACAACAGGAACATCATTTGCACAATAATATGGACGAAGCAATTACCGACATATTAAAACATAACCAGCTTAGCGTAACAGATAACAGATTAAAAATTTTAGAACTGTTTCATAACAACAATAAGGCGCTTTCTCATGCTGATATAGAACATTTAAGTGGTAAAAATTTTGACCGTGTTACCATATATCGCACACTGCAAACTTTTGTAGAAAAAGGGATTATTCATACCATTCCAACCGCTGATAATTCTATTGTTTACGCTTTATGTAAAGAAGACTGCGGTGAAGGTCACCATCATGATGACCATGTACATTTTATTTGTGATAAATGTGGTACAACTTACTGCCTTGAACAAACAAGTATTCCATCAATCAACATTCCAAAAGGTTTTTCAGCACACCGGGTAAATGTGTTGGTAAATGGTGTTTGCAAAAATTGTCGCCCCTCCTAAATCCTCTCCAAAGGACTTTGAAGTTTCAATAGTACAAACTTTAATAAAAATCTAAGAGCGTTTTTGCCTTTCTCCTTTGGAGAAGGGTTGGGGTGAGGTCATAGTGTAAATTCTTTATCTGCAATTAGTTTATCCGCTATTCTGCGTTTTGCATTTTTACTGTTAAATGGTTGTGTTTTGGTAAAGCGTTTAATACCAATATTCATCATTCTTAATTCATCTCCTTCCGCAAAAGCATTTAGTGCATCTTTTGCTTTTTTATTAATGCGATCAGCAGCATCATAAATATAACAGCGTGTAATATCTGTTTGAATTGCAATATTTTTTTCTCCTGATTTTTCTGCCAGTTTCATTGTACGTAACAAACAGCTCTCTGCATTAAATGTATCAATCGCCATATCTGCAAGATGCATTAATATTTCCTGTTCTTTATCCAGATTCATCATTAGCTTTTGAACGGCTGCTCCTGCAACAAGCAGAATTGCTTTTTTAAAATTTTGTATGTATTTTTTTTCTTCAGATAAAAAACTTTCATCTGCATCACTAAAATCAGGAATACTTACTAACTCTTGCGAAACAGCCATTGCAGGCGTCATTAAATCAAGCCTGCCTTTCATTGCACGTTTTAAAGTCATGTCAAGAATAAGCAAACGGTTTATTTCGTTCGTGCCTTCATAAATTCTATTAATGCGACTATCACGATACACTTTCGATATTAAATACTCATCACTAAAACCGTTACCACCATGTATTTGCACGCCTTCATCGGCAACAAAATCAAGCAGCTCACTGCCAAAAACTTTTAATATTGCACATTCAATTGCGTATTCTTCTGCAGCGCCAAGCAAAGCTTCTGTATGTGTTTTTCCGTTTGCTGATAATTCTTTTTCTTTTTCATCAATCCATGCAGCGGTGCGATACAAACTGCTTTCACATGCCCATAAACGAATTGCCATTTCTGCAAGTTTCTCTTTTATAGCGCCGAAGTTTGATATAGGTTGCTTAAACTGTTCACGTGTTGTTGCATATTCAACCGACATATTTAATGCGTTCTTTGCGCCCTGGCTTGTTGCAGCACATAATTTTAGTCTTCCAATATTTAAAATATTAAAAGCGATGAGATGCCCTTTGCCAATTTCTCCCAATACATTTTCAACAGGCACTTTACAATCCTGGAAATATAATTGCACAGTTGATGAACCTTTGATGCCCATTTTATGTTCTTCGGGTCCGCGTGTAAAACCTTCAAAGTCGCGTTCAACAATAAAGCCAGTAAATTTTTCGCCATCAACTTTTGCAAAAACAGTATAAACATCTGCAAAGCCGCCATTCGTTATCCAACACTTTTGTCCATTCAATAAATAATATTTTCCATCATCACTTAAACGTGCAGTTGTTTTCGCGCTTAATGCATCACTGCCGCTGTTGGGTTCTGTTAAGCCATACGAACCAATCCATTCGCCGCTGGCAAGTTTTGGAATATATTTTTGTTTTTGATCTTCCGTTCCAAAATATAAAATAGGCAAAGAGCCAATGCCGGTGTGTGCAGCAATAGCAACTGAAAAAGAAAATCCATCACCCAAACCTTCATTAACAATGGTTGATGTAACAAAATCTTTTGCAAGTCCGCCATATTCTTCAGGGAAAGATGTGCTCAATAATCCTTGCTCACCTGCTTTTGTAAGTAATGAACGCATTAGTCCCGGCTCAAGACTATCAATGCGATCAAGTATTGGATATACTTCAGTTTTTATAAACTGGCGGCACATATCTAGTATCATTAACTGCTCTTCTGTAAAATCTTCACGTATAAAAGTGTCAGCGGCATTGCTTTCTTTTATCAACCATTCAGCGCCTTTTAATACAGATTTATTTTGTACAGTTTGCATACTTTTATTTTTTATAAAATGAAATCAGTTAGTGTTTCCATTTAAATTATCATAAACTTTTTGTAACACCGTTTTTACAATTTCAATGTCTTCTTTTTTTACACCATTCAATGCCTCATTCATTGTTTGATTGGCAAGCGTTAATGTAGTTTCCTGTAAAGCACGCCCGGCATCAGTTAAACAAACAAGATTTATGCGTTTGTCATTTTTGTGTGATGATCTTTTTAAAAGTTTTTGCTTTTCTAAATTATCAATCAGCCTTGTAATGCTTGGCTTATCGCGATAAGTACGATTGCACAATTCCTGCTGACTTAAACAATCTTCTTTCCATAAATGATATAAAACCGTCCATTGTTCAATCGTTATTTCAAGACCGGCGTTGCGAAAATTTTTTTGCAAACTGCGGGCAACAGCCATACTTGCCATTCCATTTATAACGCTGTATAATTCTCCTCTTTTAAACTGGTTAACCGACATATAGTTGTTTATGCAACTATTTTCAAAATTATATATCTTTATCATACTGCCAGCTTTTAAAGAAAAATTTTTGTGTTAAGATGCCGCAGCATAAACTAAATTTTAAAAACTCTATTATAAACTATTATAAGTATGGTAATGGCAGCAAAGTTTTATTTTGTTTGCATGGATATGGTGAAGACGGCACTTCATTTTTTTTTCTTGAAAAAGACATTGGAAATGATTATACATTATATGCAATAGATTTTCCCTTTCATGGCAAAACAGAATGGAATGAAAAGGAATCGTTTTCAGC
Source organism: Parafilimonas sp. (assembly GCA_025927795.1). Lineage (GTDB taxonomy): Bacteria > Bacteroidota > Bacteroidia > Chitinophagales > Chitinophagaceae > Parafilimonas. The sequence goes on from JAICKT010000049.1 coordinate 7,494, forward strand.
AAGGGATTTTTTAAACATTCTTAATTTAATAAACACCGCACAAAATAATTTTTCTGTTTTAGCATATAGTATGGGTGGTAGAGTCGCCTTGCATCTTCTGCATTACATTCCCCAAAAAGTTGAGCGTGCTGTTTTAATTGCACCAGATGGATTACATGAAAATTTTTGGTATTTTTTATCAACACAAACAAAACCCGGTAATAAATTATTTGCATATACGATGAAAAAACCTCAGTTGTTTTTTTCTGTTTTGAATGCTGCAGGTAAAACAAATATTATAAATAAGAGTATAGTAAAATTTGTACATTATTTTTTAGATGATGAAAATGAAAGAACACTCTTATATAAACGCTGGACAGCCATGCGGGCCTTTAAGCCAAACCTTATTGCTGTTAAAAAAAAATGCGACGAAAAAAATATTCGTTTACATTTTTTATTTGGCAGTTTCGACAGAATTATTTTAAGTAAGCGTGCTGCTGTTTTTAAACGATCAAAAAATATACATATTTCAATTATTGAAGCAGGGCACCAATTACTCAAAGAAAAATATGCATCTTATATAGTGCCTTTGCTGAATAACTAAATCTGTCTTTCTTTGCTTATGCCGGTTATAACTTATTTTATTTATGTAACTGCCGTTTTGCTTTGTATTTATCTTTTGCTTATTAATCTTTATTTCTTTTGGTTTAGTAAATTAAAACCATTTCATCCACCTGCAGATATTAAGCCGGCAACGCGTTTTTCAATAATTATTCCGGCGAGAAATGAAGCAGTGAATATTGAGACTTGTATCCGATCAATTCAAAGAAATAATTATCTGCAGAATTTATTTGAAATAATTGTTGTGGATGATTTTTCAACAGATTCAACACCTGATATTGTTGAAAATATCGCAAAAGAATTTTTAAATATAAAGCTGATAAAACTTGATGGTCTCATCAATCAGAATATCAATTCATATAAAAAACGTGCAATAGAAATTGCCATTGCACAAAGTAGTTTCGAATGGATTATTACAACTGATGCAGATTGTATTTTGCCCACACAATTGCTTGCTTTATACGATGCATTTATTCAATCGCATGAAACGGTTTTTGTAGCAGCGCCGGTAATGTTTAACTGCGATAATTCTTTTCTATCAGTTTTTCAATGCCTTGATTTTATAAGTCTGCAGGGAATAACGGCTGCATCTGTTTCTGCAGGCTTTCATACTATGTGTAATGGTGCAAACCTTGCATATAGCAAAAACGTTTTTTATGAAGTAGGCGGATTTAAAAATGCAGATCATATTGCCAGCGGCGATGATATGCTGCTCATGCATAAAATAAAAATAAAATATCCATCTTCTATTGGTTATTTGTTTAATCAAAATGCAATTGTAACAACAGCGCCAATGCCTGATTGGAAAAGCTTTTTTAATCAGCGCATACGTTGGGCAAGCAAAGCAACAAGCTATAAAGACAAACGAATTTTTATTGTATTACTGCTGGTTTATCTCACCAACCTTTTCCTTTGCATTTTATTTGTACTTGGTTTTTTTTATCTGAAAGCATTTTACTTTCTGTTGGTGTTTGTTTTAACTAAAGCATTGTTTGAATTGCCATTTATGTATCGCGTGGCGAAATTTTATTCCTTGCAAAAAATAATGATTTGGTTTGTGCTGATGCAGCCTTTTCACATTGCTTACACAATTATTTCTGGTTGGTTAGGAAAGTTTGGAACATATAAATGGAAAGGAAGAAAGGTGAAGTAAAGCCAGTAAGTCATTAACAAAACACAAAACATAAAACATAGAACTTAACTTTGCAACATGGCAAGAATAAGAACAGCAAAAGATGTTTCGCGCAAAGAAGTTATATTAAAAGCTGCAGCCGCACTTTTCCGTGAAAAAGGTTACAAAGCAGCCAGCATGCGCGACCTTGCCGAACGTGTTGGTGTTGAAGCAGCGAGCTTGTATAATCATATTCGATCTAAATCAGAATTGCTTCATGATATTTGTTTTGATGTTGCCAATATTTTCGGAGAGTATATAAACCAGGTAGAAACATCAGATAAAAAGCCGATAGAAAAGCTTGAAATTTTATTGCGGTTTCATATACAGCAAATGATTAAAAATTTTCAGGAAGTATATGTCAGCGATCGTGAATGGCGTTATCTTGAAAACCCTTATCTCTCCAATTTTCAGAGTCAGCGCCGCAATTACCGCAGACGTTTTGCCGCTATAATCGAACAGGGAATTGAAAGCGGCGATATAAATAGAATTGATGCCTCAACAGCAGTACTTATTGTATTACACGCTGTAAGCGGCATTGAAAGCTGGCACAGAAGCACACACAAAATAAGCGGCGAGGAACTGGAAGAAAATATGATTACCATTTTAATTGATGGGTTAAAAAAATAATTGCAGAATAGATTTTCATGTCAACACATTTTGAAAAAGTGCGTGTTAAAGAAGTGAGGAAAGAAACAGAAGAATGTGTTTCCATTTTATTTGATATTCCTGAAAATCTTCAACAAAGTTTTGCCTATCTGCCCGGGCAGCATATAACTATACGAACGGAAATTAACCATGAACCAATAAGACGCTCTTATTCTCTATGCAGTTCACCTGTGCATAATGAATGGCGTATTGCTGTAAAAAAAGTTGAGGGCGGAATTTTTTCTGCGTTTGCCAATCATCAAATAAAAGCGGGCGACATGGTTGAATTGCTTCCGCCACTTGGCAGCTTTGTATTACAACATACTGAAGATGCAAAAGGATATATTTGTTTTGCTGCAGGCAGCGGCATCACACCTATATTATCAATTATAAAAACCGGCTTGGCAAAACAACCGCACAGCAGATTTACACTTATTTATGGCAACAGAACTACACAATCAATAATATTTAAAGAAGAGATTGAGGCGCTGAAGAATAAATACATGGATCGTTTTGAAATAATTTATATTTTAAGTCGCGAACAAACAGAAGCGCCGGTTAATGAAGGCAGGATTGATGCAAAAAAATGTGAACAGATTTTTACACATATTACACAGCTTACAGCAGATGCATTTTTTATTTGCGGACCGGAAGAAATGATATTCACTATAAGAAACTGGCTTGTATCAAAAGATATAGAACAAAAGAAAATTCATTTTGAATTATTTAATACTTCAACTGTAAATACAAAACAAAAAACGCAACAACCGCTGCAAACAAATGCTGCAGTATCGCACATTACGGTAAAGTTAGATGGCAGAAATTTTCAATTTGATTTACCTTTTAATAACAAAAGTATTCTTGATGCTGCTTTAAGCACTGGCGCTGATTTGCCATATGCCTGCAAAGGAGGTGTTTGCACAACTTGTAAAGCAAAACTTTTACAAGGCAAAGTTGAGATGGACGTAAACTACGGTCTGGAGCCTGAAGAAGTTGAAGCAGGATTTATTTTAACTTGTCAAAGCCATCCGCTAACCGAAAATGTAGTAGTAGATTTTGATGTAAAATAATTTCCTGCATCGCATTCAGCCTGCGTTTAGTTTAAAATTTTTATTAATGCGGTTTTTCTATATCCGCAAAAGATAATAGTTTAATAACGGGATTATATTAATTGGTTATGTAGTTAATTTCGTTTATCCAGTATTCAGAAAGACTATTCATGAAAGCATTGACTGTATTGATTTCTTCCTGTTTTTTTATTTCATTTTTTTTCGGGCATTTAAAAAAAGAAACTTTTTCGCTTTATGCAGTTTTATTACTGTGCACTTATAAACCTGTAAGTAAACTAAGCACTGTATGAACGAAAGCTTCCCCAAAAAAATCAATATTTTTATTTCAGTTGATGTACAAACTATCAGTACATACTTTAATGCACATGATCCTGCGCCACTTTATAAAAGACAATTAAGCCACCAGTTTGAACAATATATTTTAAACAGCATTACACATGCCAAGCGCTTTTCAATTATATTTTATAAACTAAAATGTTCTAACGATATAGAAAGACAATACACGCAACCTTTAATGTATGCGATTAAAAGACACTTCACTGAAAAAAAAGCTTTGCGCGAAGCTGAATTCAGGCGGTTTAAAAAAAGAAGTTTTATGTTGTTAGCAATGAGTTTAATAGTTATTGTTCTTTGTCATGGCGTGTTTCCATTGTTTTTAAACTCAAACAGCCAGATTCAAACAATAATATTAACAAGCTCGGATATTTTTAGCTGGGTGATTTTATGGAAACCGATTGACAAACTCATTTTCGACTGGAATCCACATTTAAAAGATATTTCCATATTACATAAGCTTTCTACTGCAGAGGTAATGATAATTAATACTGCAAAAGAAAGTGAGAAAAAGGAATCAGTAATGTTTGCGGTGCAACAAGTGGTTTAAATTATAAATAATGCTACAAATTTTTTATATAAACATAATTTCAAAATTGCTGGCGATTTCGGCTGATATGCTGCTTGAAATAATCTTGCCTTTAACCATACTTTTAATTGTATCAATATTTATGTGGCGATATATAAGAAAGCAAAAGGAAAAAATTGCGGAAACCACAAGCAGAAATTTAGAGCTTAATGAATTGTTTAAAGAATCAGTTGCATCCAATAAAGAAATATTAGACGAACTAACTGCTGCAAAACAAAAAAACAAAAACTTAATTATTAAAACAAGCCGGGAAATAAATACTAACGTAAATGGAATTTTAGGAATGGCAAATCTTTTAAAAGATTCTGATTTGAATAATGAGCAGATTAAAAATACAAATGCAATAATTAAATCTGGCGAAAAGCTATTGCAAAACACAAAATTAATTTTTGATGGTGATGCTAATCCAAATAAAATTCCGACAAATAATATCAATATGAATGATCAATCTTTAAATAATAAACCTCAGCACGCTGTTTCACCTGATTTTGCAAATGAATTTCCGATTAAAATTTTGGTGGCAGAGGATGATTTAATCAACCAGCATCTTGCTGTAAAAATGCTGAATAAGCTGGGCTACAAACCGGATATTGTTTCAAATGGTAAAGAAGCTTTGGAAATAGTAGGCGATAAACAGTATGATGTTATTTTAATGGATGGCTTAATGCCCGAAATGGATGGTTTTGAAGCAACAAAAATGATAAGGCTTTGTCTTGAAGCCCAACCTGTAATCATTGCACTTACAGCAAGTACTATGTATGGTGATAAAGAAAAATGTTTGCAGGCAGGTATGGATGATTATTTAAGCAAGCCTATTGATTTAAATCATCTTGCAGCAATAATTGAAAAATGGGCAATGAAAAAGAAAGTGGTTGTATAAAAATCTTTAAACTTTACCTTTTTTTATTTCATCTACAATTCCGGGATCAAGCAATGTGGTAGTATCTCCTAAATTTTCTGTTTCACCTTCTGCAATTTTTCTTAAAATTCTTCGCATAATTTTTCCGCTGCGTGTTTTAGGCAAACCTTTTACAAATTGAATTTTATCAGGCTTTGCAAATGGCCCAATAATCCTGCTTACTGTTTGTGCAATATCTTTTCTTGTTGAGTCGGCATCTCCGTGCATTCCATTTGTAATTACGTAAGAATAAATTCCTTGTCCTTTTATTGAATGAGGATAACCAACCACAGCACTTTCCACAACACCTGAATGCATATTGATTGCATTCTCTACTTCAGCCGTTCCAATGCGATGACCACTTACATTCAATACATCATCTACACGGCCTGTTATGCGATAATTGCCTTGCTCATCTTTCAAAGCACCATCACCCGAAAAATATAAATTAGGATATGTTGCGAAATAATTTTTTCTGCAGCGTTCAGGGTCTCCATATGTTGTTCGAATTATTGCAGGCCATGGCGCTTTAATGCAAAGATTTCCTTTTAATAATCCATGCTCATCTTTTTCTGTTACTTCTTTTCCATTTTCATCAACCAGTAAAGGCTGTATTCCCGGCAATGGCAATGTTGCCCAAGAAGGTTTCGACGAAGTTACACCTGCAAGATTCGAAATTAATATCCCACCTGTTTCTGTTTGCCACCATGTATCAACAATCGGGCATTTTTTCTTACCGATATTTTCATCATACCAATGCCATGCTTCTTCATTAATGGGCTCGCCAACTGTGCCTAATACTTTTAATGAAGAAAGATCTTTGCCTTTCAGTGGCTCATCACCAAAGCCCATTAAACTTCTTATAGCAGTAGGTGCTGTATATAAAACATCTACTTTGTATTTATCAACTATATCCCAAAATCTTCCTGCATCGGGCCAGGTTGGAATGCCTTCAAACATTAATGAAGTTGCGCCAGCACTGAGCGGGCCATAAACGATATAACTATGACCTGTTATCCAGCCAATATCTGCTGTACAAAAAAATATTTGTTTGGGTTGATATTGGAACACGTTTACAAATGTGTATGCAGTGTAAATCATATAGCCGGCGCATGTATGTACAACGCCTTTCGGTTTACCTGTTGAACCAGATGTATAAAGAATAAAAAGTGGATCTTCTGCATCCATTTCTTCTGCTTTAAAAAAAGCTTTACCATGTTTTTCAACCTGTTCTTCTGCATAGTGCATTTCATCTTCCCACCAAATATCTCTGCCTCTTATCATTGATATAGGATTTCGTGTTCTTGTATAAACAATAACTTTTTTCACTGTTTTATTTCCAATTAATGCGTCATCAATAACATCTTTTAACGGAATAACTTTTTCACCACGAAAAGCACCATCGCATGTAATAATATATTCAGCATGGGCATCTTCAAGCCTGTCAGCAATGCTTTGCGCACTAAAGCCTCCAAAAATCACTGAATGAATCGCACCTATTCTTGCACATCCTAACACTGCATAAGCCAATTCTGGTACCATGCCCATATAAATGCAAACACGGTCGCCCTTTTTTACGCCATTATTTTTCAGCATTTGTGCAACCTGGCAAACTCGCTTGTGCAAACGGTTATAAGTTACAACTCTTGTTCTTTCTTCAGGATTATTCGGTTCCCAGATTAATGCAGGCGTTTCACCCGATGTATTTAAATGCCGGTCAATACAATTCTCGGTTATGTTAAGCTTTGCTCCTTTAAACCATTCAACTTTTGGTTCAGCAAAATTCCATTCGAGCACCTTGTCCCATTTTTTTCTCCATAAAAAATTTTCGGCAATATCAGCCCAAAACTTTTCAGGAGCTTCTACACTTTCTTTATATTTCTGTTGATATTCTTCGAATGATCTTATTTGAAACGGATATGACATAGCATTAAAATTAGAAGCGTAAATTTATTAAACATCTGTTCATACAGGTATAAATTTTTTTTATTAACTGATTATTGAATTGATGCATACACACAAACTCTATCTTTGTTTTAATCCATATGCATGTCAGTAGAAGTAATAAATCTTTTAAAAAAATACGGAGAACAGAAAGCAGTAAACAACGTTTCGTTTTCTTTACAGAAAGGAGAAATTGTTGGTTTTCTCGGTCCTAACGGTGCAGGTAAAAGCACAACTATGAAAATGATTACAGGCTACCTGCAACCTGACGATGGTACAATAAAAGTTTGCAATGCAGATGTTGAAAAGGATGTGATGAATGTAAAGCGTAAGATTGGTTATCTGCCTGAATCAAATCCTTTGTACTATGATATGTATGTAAGGGAATATTTGAAATTTATTGCAGGTGTTCATAAAATTGAAAATAAAAAATTAAAAATTGAAAATGTTATTGGGTTAACAGGATTAACTGTTGAAAGCAAAAAAAAGATTGGTCAATTATCAAAGGGTTATAAACAACGTGTTGGTTTGGCAGCAGCGCTATTACACGAACCGGAAGTATTAATTTTAGATGAGCCTACCAGTGGTCTTGATCCCAATCAAATTATAGAAATACGCAAGATGATTAAAGAACAGGGCAAAAATAAAACAGTACTTTTTTCAACGCATATTTTGCAGGAAGTGCAGGCAATTTGCGATCGTGTTATTATTATAAATAAGGGCGAACTTGTTGCAGACAGCAGTATTGAACAATTGCAATTAAAAACAAAATCAAATAAAATTGCTGTAACATTTTCAACAAAAATTGATAAAGAAAAATTGCAGGCTTTAGCTGCAGCAATTAATATAGAGCAGATAAACGATCATCAATTTAAAATATCAACCAACGATATAAATGAAATGCGTAAACAGTTGCTTGAGTTTGCAGTTGCTGAGCAACTTGATATAGTTTCATTGCAAACCGAAGGAAATAATTTAGAAGATATTTTTAGAAGTCTCACAACA
>JAICKT010000472.1 GCA_025927795.1 Parafilimonas sp.
ATATTCTCAGAAAATAAAAATGACAGTCATCAAAAATATACGTACCAAAATGAAAAAGCTCAATATAAATACGGACGAACTATTTTTTGACGGTCGGGTAAACAACTCATTCTCAACGCGCTAGACGTGGTCAGATAGAACACCAGTTGAATTAATAATGAAAATAAGCGGACATAAAAGTGTGAAGATTTTTATAAATACATCAGAATAACACCTGAAGAGGCAGGAAATAGAATAAGAGAATTATGGTTACAAAGAGGAGAAATGGAAGTACTTGATAAATAAAATTGAATCTACAAGATTTTATACTGTAATTAAAATTTGAGCAGACAAGTCCTTATACTATCAATTCCTAAAATTGTTTTGTTTTCAATTACTTTAATTGTTAAGAAAAATAACTATCACACAATATTCGCACACAAATTATAAATGCAATGTATTTTTTATAAATGCAATGTATTTTAACTAATTAACGGCATGATAGTATTAATTTTCTTGTAATTCAATTTGTAGGTTAAGGGCGACAAGCCTTTAAACTTTTTAAACTGACGGTAAAAGAAGGGAATGCTTCCATAGCCGCAGGAATAACAAGCTTGTGTAACGGGCAAATCGGTTTCAATTAAAAGTTTGCACGCTGCGTTTATTCTGTATTCATTAAGAAAGGTGAAGAAAGATTTATTCATTACTTTGCTGAAAAAACGGGAGAAATATTCTTCACTCATATTTACTTCTGCTGCCATTTTGCGTAAGGTTATTCTTTTACTGTAATGATCTTTTATATATTGATAGACAGTGTTGATGCGTTCATTATCGGTATAATTCAGGTTGTATGAAAAACCTTGTTCGCACAATACTTGCACGTTTTTTTCCTTCGCTAATTGCTGTAAAATTTCAAGCAGTAATATTAATTTTTCAAATGAAGGAAGCTTTAATAATTTATAAAACTTCTCCCTTATTTTCAATGAAGTGGATTTATGAAATTTTAGGCCTTTGTTTGATAATTTAAGCAGCGAATGAATCGCTTCAAATTCACATCTTTTTATCCAGCCTTCGCCTAAAAAATCTTCTTTCCATTGAATTACGATGGCACTTGAAGATGTTTTCTGAATACCGGTATTTTTCCAGCAGTGTGGCAGTTCAGGGCCTAATAATATTAAATCATCTTCGGAAAAATTTTCTATATTATTGCCTACATAGCGCACTCCATGACTGCTCAAAATATAGGTTAGTTCATATTCAGGATGATAATGCCATGGGTAATCAAATTCTTTTTTTTCCTGAAAAGCGGCCTTGAATGAATTGGATGCCAATGGAACAATCGGCTCGTAATGTGCTTTCATGGCTAATCAGCTTCAAAAGTTCTTAATAATGATTTTTCAATTTCTTCGAGTGAGCGGTCTTTCGTTTCAGGTACTTTTATTAAAATAAAAGTAAATGCTATTATACATAGAATAGCATAAATGGAAAAAGCGCCGCCTGTGCCGAACTTACGAATCATGATAGGAAAAGTATAAGTAACAATAAAATCACCTATCCATAAAGATAATGTTGCTACCGATAACGCCAAGCTTCTTATGCGATTAGGAAAAATTTCTGAAACATACACCCAAGCTACTGCTCCCCATGTAGCGCTAAAAGAAGCAACATAAACCAGCAATGCAATCAATACAACATAATGACTGAAATATTGATAATAAAAACACGCGGCTAATGCAAGCAGTGAGGCAGCCATTAATACACTGCCGACAAGAAATAATTTTTTTCTGCCTGATTTATCTACTAATCCAATTGCAATAAATGTTGCTAATAGACAAACCAGACCAATACCTACCGTCTGCAACAGGGAACTTGAAATAGAAACGCCTGTTTCTTTAAAAATCAGCGGCGCATAATAAATTACTGAATTGATACCGGTAAATTGTTGAAACGCTGCAATAAAAATTCCAATACCAATAAACGGAAGATATTTGGATGAAAACAAAGTTCGCAGTTCGGAAGTTTTTTCGTTCGTAAAACTGACACTGATTTCATTCAACGCTTGTTTACTATAAGCACGACCTGCTGTTTTGTTTAATATTTTTAATGCTGATTCTGTTCTGCCTTTTCGCACAAGCCAGCGCGGCGTTTCTGGTACAAACCAAAGCATTATAAAAAAGAATGCAGCGGGTAAAGTTTGTGAAGCAAACATCCAGCGCCAGTTGTTATCACCGACATTTGCCAATAAATAATTGGCAAGATAGGCTAGCAATATGCCTGTTACGATGGCTAACTGATACAGTGATACCAATCTTCCACGCCATGCAGTGGGAGCGATTTCTGCAATGTACATTGGCGAAACCATTGCTGCAGCACCAACACCCAACCCCCCAATCAATCTGAAAATAATAAACACCATAAGTGACGACGAAGTGCCTGCGCCAATACCGGATATTGCAAATAATACAGCACAAATTATCAACACAAAACGGCGACCGAATTTTTCTGCAAGCACTCCTGCAAATAAAGCGCCCACGCCGCATCCAATTAAAATAACACTTACCGCCCAACCTAAACTAAATTCATCTAAATGAAAAAAAGAAGTGATATACGGAATAGCGCCGGAAATAATTGCAGTGTCATAACCAAAAAGTAATCCTCCCAGCGCTGCCACAAAACTCACTAATAAGATAAACTTTTTATTAAATGTTTCTGTTGTTGCAGTGTTTAATATAGTTGACGATGATGAAGTAGCAGTGATAGGCATATCGTTGAATTTGTCACCAAATATACCTTAAAACATTGGTGAAATAGAAAAGCAATTGCTTAAAAAGACAAAATAGGGTAATCATTGGTCAATATTGATAAAAATACAAGCGGATATAATTAATAGATTTGTGTTGACGAATTAATAAAAACTTTAGTGATATGGAAAAACAAATGATTTACGATCTATCTCAAAAGCATTCTCCAGTGTCAGATTTCCTTACCCAGCCTTCAACAAGAGAAGAATGGGAGAAATATAAATTTTCTGATGAGCAGTTAAAATTTTTTGATGAATATGGTTATGTAAGCAATATAAAATTATTAGAAGAATGGCAGGTGGATAAATTAAATGAAGAGTTAGCAGAAATAACTGACCCAAAACATCCAGCAAACGAACTTTTTTATGAGTTTCATTCTAACGAATCTTCAGATGCAAATTCGGTATTGTTTCATGCATTGGGCGCG
>JAICKT010000197.1 GCA_025927795.1 Parafilimonas sp.
GTGCCTTCGCCGCAATCAACCAAAAAAAGCTGATCATTTAAACTTATAATCTGAGATGTTGGATGTCTGTTATAAGCCGGAAGGGCTGAGTTATTTCCAAGAATTGTTACACCAAACATATTAACTAAATTAAGTTAAATCTTATACCAAATGAATGAATAGCTTTAAAACATAACAGATTGAAAGTTTTAAATTTATTTTTGAAAAAAACTGTATTGAATTTTCCCACTGTTGCAATAGTAATTCTTAATTATAACGGCCGCAATTATCTTGAGAAATTTTTGCCTTCAGTTATTGCATCAACTTATACAAACAAAAAAATTATTGTAGCTGATAATGGTTCCACAGACGACAGCATTTCTTATCTCAAAGAAAATTTTAATACTGTTGAAATTATTTTGCTTGAAAAAAATTACGGTTTTGCAGGCGGATATAATCAAGCCCTGAAGAGTGTAGATGCAGATTATTATATTTTATTAAACTCTGATGTAGAAGTAACACCAAACTGGATTGAAGATTTAATTATATTGATGGAAAGCAATAAACGAATTGCAGCTTGTCAACCCAAAATTTTATCATACGTAAATAAAAATCAGTTTGAACATGCAGGTGCATGCGGCGGATGGATTGATACGTTAGGCTATGCCTTTGCCCGTGGCCGAATTTTTGATGTTTGCGAGGATGATAATGGTCAATATAATACCAATACTAAAATCTTTTGGGCAACCGGCGCAGCGTTATGTATAAGCGCTGAAAGATTTCATGAAATGAATGGCTTTGAAGCATATCTTTTTGCACATATGGAAGAAATTGATTTATGCTGGCGTCTTCAGCGAAAAGGTTATGATATTTATTGTTGTCCTTCATCCGTTGTTTATCATCTTGGCGGTGGTACTTTAAATAAAGCAAATAGCCGTAAAACCTATCTTAATTTCAGAAATAATTTAATCATCTTATTAAAAAACTTTTCTTTTTCTGAAGCTATATGGAAAGTTCCGCTGCGTATTTTACTGGATTGGTTATTTGCATGTAAAAGTTTATTAGAAGGCAATTTGTCGTCATTTTTCGCGGTTATAAAAGCGCATGGTAGTGTGGTTAAATGGATTTTTTTGCATGAAAAATATCAGCGACTTCCATCATACAAAATAAATAAGCTTGACGGTGTGTATAAGTCTTCATTGATATGGGCATATTTTTTAAAAAAGAAAAGACATTTTTCAGAAATTATTAAAGTAGGAGAATAATATTAATTAAGCCCTTATTTTTGCGCTGTAAAATTGATGTATGGATCAGGAAACAAATTATAAAGAAAAAGAATTTGGTTATAACTGGGTAAATTCTTCGAGATTTTTATTTTATCTGCAGGTGTTATGTATAATCATGCTGGTAATTGGTATGTGTTATAATTTGTATGTGCATCGTTACGAGGGCAAGCCTGATGTTGAAGTGCCAACAAATACTTTGTACACGCCCCAGTATAAATAATAGTAATTAAAATTTTTTCATTAAAGGCAGATTATTATTTTTGCCGTCCTTTAAAAGTTCTTATACATAAGCGGAAGTAGCTCATTTGGTAGAGCATAACCTTGCCAAGGTTAGGGTGGCCAGTTCGAGCCTGGTCTTCCGCTCTTTTTAAAAGTTATTTGTTATAGGTTATTTGTTATTAATAATTTTTAGTGACGAATACTGTTAGCCAATAACTTTTTTTATTGCCCTGGTGGTGGAACTGGTAGACACGCAGGACTTAAAATCCTGTGGACCGAAAAAGTCCGTGCGGGTTCAATTCCCGCCTGGGGCACTTAAAGTAAGCGACTCTTATGTCGCTTTTTTTATAATGAAGTTTCTCATCATCCGCTTCTCTTCTATTGGTGATATTGTTTTAACCACGCCAGCAATACGTTGCCTTAAGAAACAAATACCTGATGCTGAAGTTCATTTTCTTACTAAAGAAAAAATGAAAGCGGTAACAATTGCCAACCCCTACATTGATAAATTTCATTATTACTCCAACGATTTAAATGCGATTGTTAAAGAAATAAAAAAAGAAAATTTTGACTATATAATTGACCTGCATAAAAACCTTCGTACCTGGTTACTGAGTTTAAAATTATTTACCACAAAAGCAGAATGGTTAAGTTATCGTAAGCTAAGTTTTGAAAAATTTGTGCTTACAAAATTCAAAATAAACCTTTTGCCCAAAAGGCATATTTCTCTGCGATGTATTGATGCGCTTGCATCACTTGGTGTTATAAATGATGGAAAAGGATTGGATTATTTTATTCCGGAAAATGAATATATAAAGGATGAAGATTTGCCATACGGGCATTTATTTGGATATGTTGCTATTGTTATTGGCGCGACACACAATACAAAAAAACTTCCTGTATATAAATTGCAGGAAATATGTGCAAACATTAATTACCCAATAATTTTAATTGGCGGAAAAGAAGACGCAGAACAAGGCAATCAAATTGCATCTGTCAATCAACAAAAAATATTTAATGCATGCGGTAAATTTTCTTTAAATGAATCTGCCGATTTGGTTCGTAAAGCAAAACTTGTTATTTCGCATGATACAGGATTACAATATATTGCTTCTGCATTTCAAAAACCGGTGCTTGCAATCTGGGGCGGCACTTCGCCTAAACTTCAGGTAGAGCCGTTTTATGGAACAAAGAATACATCTTTTCATACAAATTTTATAGTACCCGGTTTGCCTTGTCAGCCATGTTCAAACTATGGAACAAAAACTTGCCCGCGTGGTCATTTTAAATGCATGAAAAATCAAAATGTAGATTTAATTGTGAAAACTGCTGCATCTTATTTAAAACAATAAATTTATTTTAGCACTTATTAATAAATATGAAAAAAATAGCGGTTTATATTACTGTTGCATGCTTGTTTTTAAATATCAATGCAAAAGCACAAACAGATACCTCAATGCAAAAATCTGCAGTTGCAGTTTGTGATTGTTTATCAAAAAGTAAAATAGATAACAACAGCACACCAGAACAATTACAACAAATATTTTTAGCATGCATATTTAGTTCTGCACCCGATCTTGTTTCAAAAATTATTTCTAACGGTCAAGACAACCAACAGGCTGCAGAACAAATTGCAACCAACCTTGCTTTGGAAATGGTAAAGAACGGTTGCCCCGCATTTCAAAAAATTGCAACAGCGATGATGGGCAGCGGCGGAAATGATACCATGCAAATGGAAATGCCGATGCAAATGCCATCGAAGGTTGAAACAGCGCAAAGCATACAAGGAGTTGTTACAAAAGTTGAAGAAAGAGATTTTACATACATTACTATTAAAACAACCGCAGGCCGCGAATTAACTTTTATATACTATGGTTATGTGCCCGGTTCAGATGACTGGATAAAAGATGCAGCCACTAAACTCAAAAATAAGAATGTTGCGATTTCTTATGTAGAAAGCGAAGTATATCAGCCTAAGTTTAAACAATTCATGAATGTGAAAGAAATAAAATCGCTTACAATTAAATAGCGTTCTGCATGGATGATAAAAAATCACCTCAGATATTAAATGCTTCATCCAATTTTTTAGGATTTTGTTTTCTTGTAATTACATCATTAAAGTTTTTTAAATTTTCAGCCACCACTTTTATTGATGAAATAACCGCAGTTTGTTTTGTGATTTTTATGTTTAGCTGCTTATGTGCGTTTCTTTCCATTCGCAGCAAAACAAAACGTACAGTGTTTTATGAAACACTTGCAGAATATTCTTTTCTTATCGGCTTAATAATAATTTTTTTAATGACGATTTTGTTTCTGCTGGAAATAATTCATTAGCCATGGATGAAACACAAGAAATAATTTTTAAGCCAACTTTTTTTAGTGAAGCACAAAAACTTGTTTTAAACCCGGAATTCATTGAGTTTTATAAATCACCTGAAGATATAAATCCAATAAGATTTTCTAAACTGGAAATAGATGGGTTCAGGTTTGGGGTAAAACTGCTAAGAGGTTATAAATTGGTTTTTGGAAGAATTTACTGTGTTGATATAAAAAACACAAATGAAACAATTATTAAAATCCGGCTAACTTCTGTTTATAAAGTTGGAATTAAGCAAATGCATAAAAAATATAATTTAATAATAGGCGCAATACTTCAATATTATGCATCTGAACTGGTTAGTCAATATTTAAAATTATTTAATTATAAGCAGCCATTTTCAATCTTAAATGTTTATTTCAATCAATTGGGAATTGTATTAAATGATAAGTACAATATTGAATGGAATAATATAGATGTTAGAACTTATACAAGATATGTTGCTGTCTCAAGGAAAAATAAACCTGAGATTTATAAAACATTTGATTATATAGAAGAATGGAATACACTTGTTTTATATAATGTATTAAGATTGATTTTAAAAAGTAAAAATCTTCTAAAAAATTAAAATTGTAGTTCAGTAAGATATCGCTGAATAAATTCTTCTTTTCTTTTTATTCGGTACTGCATTATAAATCTCGGATGAGATAAAGATTTAATCTTAGCAAACCAGTTATATGTTGAATTAAGCTTTTGCAGGTATTTTAAATTCTCGCCTTCACCAATACAAAAACAAATATCTGTATGTAACCCGAATGCGATTTGCTTTTGCATACAATCAATAACAAATGGCTCAATTTGTTTTAGTAAAACTTTATCGTCATAATAATTCAAATTCTTTCCATACTTTATAAATCCCAATGGACTGACTGCTGAAAAATAAAACTGTTTATAAAATTTTTTTGCACCACCAAATGCTTCAATCATATCATAAATAAAAACAGAAGATAATTCCTGCTTTTTTTGAAAATCATTTTTAATACCACAGATTTTTTCTAATCTAATCGGATCTGTAAATGGAACACCTGTAACACCGCCGCCAAATCTTCCCGGGTTTATGCCGATTAATAAATGCCGCTTGTTGTTATCATTATAATATTTTTTATAGAATAATGTACAAACTTGGCGAACATCTTCACGTTGATGTGCATCAAGCACCTCAACATCTTTTGGAAGCTTAAATGGAATTTTAAGATTGAAAAGGAAACCGAGAATGTTATCAGCAAAATTCATAAATAAAAAAGATGGTGCACATTTGAATGCAGCATCTTTGAAAATATAATGAAAGCAGTTAACTATAATTCACCAATTACCTGCGTGTAATTAGTATCAGTTAAAATGGTGCGTAACTGATCTTTAACTTTTATTATGTGCATTACCAATTTAGATTCTTTACAGGAACGCAGAAATTCTATAATCTCCGCAAAATGTGGATTTTCGCTACCATTCTCTTGTTTATGCGATTCATTTCTTAATTGAAACAAACGCAAAAGCTTTTTGGTTTCCTGTGGTGTAGATGCGATGTAGTCTTTAATGTCGCGAAAGTCATCCACCAGTTTGTTTAAAAATTTCTGGTAGTAAATTTTTGACAGTTTTTCTAACGCAGGAATTGACATAGGAAGAATTTTTAGGTTAATAAAAGTTCGTTTTTTTAAAACGTAATTTATAGCAAGCAAAACTTCGAGCCGGAAAGATAAAATTTATCTTATTGTAATTAATACATTTTTATTCACATAATAATTTAATAATATCAATGCGCTTCCAGCCAATTATCACCAATGCCCAACTCTGCTTCAACCGGAACATCGCAAGGCAAAGGCAAAGCTGATTTCATATTATTTAAAATGAGTGGTTGCAATATTTCTAATTCTTCAGGTACTGCATCAAAAACCAATTCATCATGTACTTGCATAATCATTTTGCTCCGCAATTTTTCTTTGCACATGGCATCATGAATTTTTATCATCGCCATTTTTATCATATCTGCTGCGGTTCCCTGAATCGGCGAATTAATTGCATTTCGTTCTGCATAACCACGCACCGTAAAATTGCCTGAATGAATATCTTTCAGCCAGCGCTTTCTGCCCATCAATGTTTGCACATAACCATGTTCACGGCAAAAATTTATCATATTATCCATGTACTTTGTTATGCCATTAAATTCTTTTTTATAGTTGTCGATAATTTCTTTTGCTTCTGTTCTGCTGATGCCAAGATTATCTGCCAAACCAAAAGCACCTTGTCCATAAATAATTCCAAAATTCACGCTCTTTGCTTTGTATCGCATTTCTTTTACAACATCTTTTACATCAACATTAAAAACTTTTGCGGCAGTTGCAGTATGGATGTCTGCATTGTTTTTAAACGCTTCGCACATGTTTTTATCACCACTGATGGCAGCAACAATTCTTAATTCAATCTGCGAATAATCCGCGCTGATAATTACATTGCCATTTCGCGGAATAAATGCTTTACGAATTTCTTTGCCGCGTTCTGTTCTTATTGGAATGTTCTGCAGGTTTGGATTATTGCTTGCTAATCTTCCGGTAACTGCAACAGCTTGTCCGTAAGTTGTATGAACACGACCAGTTTTTTTATTGATTAATAAAGGCAGCGCGTCAATATAAGTTGATTTTAATTTTGTTAATTGACGATAAGCTAAGATATCTGCAACGATTGGATTGTTATGTGCAAGCTTCATCAACACATCTTCACCTGTTGCATATTGACCGCTTTTTGTTTTTTTGGCTGATGCGAGATTCAGTTTTTCAAACAACACCTCACCCAATTGTTTTGGCGAACCGATGTTAAACTTAACACCTGCGCCGGCATACACGGCTTGTTCTGCCTGGTAAGCTTCGCGTTCTAATTCTTTTGAATAATTTAATAAGAAAGGAACATCAATCATCACACCTTCAAACTCCATATCAGTGAGCACTTTTACTAAAGGATTTTCCACTTCATAAAAAACTTTTTCTACATCTTTTGTTTTTAAAAGTGGATGCAATGAATGTTTCAATTGTAAAGTGATGTCTGCATCTTCAGCCGCATAATCTTTCAGTTTTTCAATTTCAACATCACGCATGGTGCCTTGCTGTTTGCCTTTTTTACCAATCAATTCTTCAATGTGAACCGGTTCATAATTTAAAAATTGTGCACTCAGCAAATCCATGCTGCGCTTACCATCCGGTTCAACAACATAATGCGCCAGCATCGTATCATACACTTGTCCTTTTATCTCACGATTGTAATATTTTAAAACAAGTAAATCATATTTTATGTTATGACCAATCCATAACAAATCAGGGTTATCAAACAAAGGTTTTAATAATTCTAAAAGATTGCATGTTGCTTCATAGTCAGAAGTGCAGGTTACAAAATAGGCTTCGCCGGGTTTATAAGAAAAACTAAATCCAACCAGTTCTGCATCGTTTGCATCAATGCCGGTTGTCTCTGTATCAAAACAAATTTCTGTTTGCTGATTTAAAATTTCAACCAGTTTTTTTATTTCTTCTTCCTCATTAACCAAAATATAGTTATGCGGATTGTTGCTGATATTTTTAGTTGCAGTTAAACCGGCAACATCTGTTTCATTGCTTTCAACTTTTTCAATTACTTCTCTTGCTGCAGCACTTTCAATGGCATTGCCAAACAAATCTGTTTGCACACCTTGTGGTGCACTACCAAACACATTAAAATCATCACCCAAAATTCTTTTGCCGATGCTTTTAAATTCAAGTTCAGTAAACACTTCAATCAATTCTGGTTTATTCCATTCTTTTAAACAAAAGTTTTCTTCGTGAAATTGAACCGGCACATTTGTAATAATAGTTGCCAATTTTTTACTCAGTATTGCAGATGCTTTTCCATCAACAATTTTTTTGCCCAAAGCTCATAATTTCGATTTTGCTTGTTCTCATTTTTTTTTTTTTTCTCCATTAATTTTTTTTAGGGATTTCCTAAGGAGTGGAAGGAATCAGTTGACGAACTAAATCGAAAAAAAACGAAATAAC
>JAICKT010000662.1 GCA_025927795.1 Parafilimonas sp.
AGATCAACTGGCATATTGGAGGTGCATTCAATCAAAATGGTGAACCGCTTTTTGAAACTAGCTATACCTTAAATAACTACAAATTTTTTGCATTCACATGGCTCAAAAAGGAGTTCACAAAAAGCTCAGTTTCTGCAACAGCAATTGTGAATGGATTAAACTCTGTGTCCACTGCTTCTAAAAGTGTTAAGGCCAGCTTTACTTTTGGACCATTATATAGTTACCAGGATAAAAATTTCAAAGCAATATTGGGCGGTTATTATCAAACAGGAAAAACAGAAAGTAATTTACTACTATCTGCGTATATGCTTAATAGTTATGCTGAGCTGCATAACAAGATTTTTTTTGGAGGAGGGGGTGTAGATTATTTATCCGGCAACTCTGACAAAACTTCTTTGAGCCATAGTCAAAGTTTTTCTACCTTGTATGCTACCAATCATAAGTTTTACGGATATATGGATTACTTTATTAATATTCCCTCGGATACCAAACAACGCGGCTTAATAGATCCTTATCTCCGTATTGGCTTTACTGCTGTCAAAAATTTTAAAGCCACTCTTGATATACATCATTTTTATTTAGCCAATGAAAATAATTATGCAGTTAATAAAATACAGAAAAGCCTGGGAACTGAATTTGATTTCTTAACCGAATACCAACCTTCTTCGTTAATAAATTTGCAGGCAGGCTATTCAATGATGTTTGCAACAAAAAATATGGAATTAATAAAAGGTGGTAACAGTAACAATTACAATGGATGGGCGTTTATAATGCTTAAGGTATCACCAACTTTTTTCAGTCATGAATTAAAATAATAAAATTAAGAAAAACATGAAAATCAAAAAGAACATTTTTATATTATTGGCATTTATTGCCGCTGCATTTGGCATAAGTTGCAAAAGCAACGGTACTGCTTCTGCTGCCGATGAAAAAGTTACCGGCGAAGAAATAGCAGAATTATCTTATGCGCCCATGGTACCAAAACCTATCACCAGAAATCATCCTACGCATGTAATTGTGAATTTAAACATTGTTGAACGCGTAATGAAGCTTGCAGACAGCACTGACTATATGTTCTGGACTTTTGGTGGTGCGGTTCCCGGTCAGTTCATTCGCGTAAGAGAAGGCGATGAAGTGCAAATAAACCTTGCTAATTTAGCCGCAAATAAATTGTCGCACAGCATCGACCTTCATGCCGTAAGTGGCCCCGGCGGTGGTGCAGAAGCTTCTAACGTTGCACCTGGCCAAACTTCTACATTTCACTTTAAGGCGCTTAATCCAGGGCTGTATGTATATCATTGTGCTACTGCTCCTGTGCCAATGCATATTGCCAACGGCATGTATGGATTAATCTATGTTCAGCCCAAAGAAGCCTTACCTAAAGTGGATAGAGAATATTATATAATGCAGAGCGAATTTTATACAAAAGGAAATTTTGGATTGAAAGGATTGCAGGAATTTGATGAGCAAAAAGGAATTAACGAACAGCCAAATTATGTTGTGTTTAATGGTAGTGTAAATGCAAATGCCGGCAAAAATGCTTTACCGGCAAACGTGAACGAAACGGTAA
>JAICKT010000321.1 GCA_025927795.1 Parafilimonas sp.
CGATTGGCACTTTTCCGGGTGTTAGCGTATTTCTATTTCGTTTTTCTTCTTTTGATATTTTTACGCCCGGCTTTTTCTGTTTTGTTTTGGTGTCTATGAATGCGTATGCATTAAAAGTTAATTTAAAAAACATAAAGCCCGGCGGAAAAATTATTGCAAATATTGATGGCTTCGATGCCAAGAATTTACGTCTTGCACATTATACAGATGGCGTTAATCCTTTGGAAGATGGAAGTTTGGATAGTTATGATGTAATAAAAATTGACGTTACCAAACTCACTCGTGAATCGCTGAAAGAGTTTCCAGAACTCGGCATGAAAGAAAAAGACCGCGCAAAAAATATGTTTGTGCTTGGTTTTTTATACTGGATGTACAATCGCAGTTTAGATAACACCATTAATTTTTTAAAAGAAAAATTTGGCAAGAAGGAATTAATATATAACAGCAACGTAAAAGTTTTGCAAGCCGGTTATAATTATGGCGATACTACAGAAACTTTTACCACACGTTATAAAGTTGAAAAAGCAAAACTGAATGCGGGTTTGTACAGAAGTATTATGGGCAACCAGGCTTTGGCGTATGGCTTAATTGCAGCGAGTAAAAAAAGTGGTTTGCAATTATTCCTCGGCAGTTATCCTATAACACCAGCTTCAGATATTTTGCATGAACTAAGTACACATAAAGCATTCGGTATAAAAACTTTCCAGGCAGAAGATGAAATTGCCGCTGTTACTTCTGCTATTGGTGCGAGTTACGGCGGAAGTCTTGGTGTTACTACAACATCAGGCCCGGGCATGGCTTTAAAATCTGAAGCAATGGGTTTGGCAGTGATGCTTGAAATTCCTTTAATTGTTATTGATGTGCAGCGCGGCGGACCTTCAACAGGATTACCAACAAAAACAGAACAAAGCGATTTGCTGCAAGCGTATTATGGTCGCAATGGCGAATGCCCGATGCCTGTAATTGCAGCACGAACACCAAGCGATTGTTTTGATGCAGTATTTGAAGCAGTGCGCATTTCAATACAACACATGACGCCTGTTATTTTTTTAAGCGATGGATATATTGCAAACGGTGCAGAGCCCTGGCGTTTTCCTAAAACAGAAGACCTGCCCGAAATAAAAGTGAATTTTAAAAAAGGTTTGGATGAAGACGAAGAAACATTTCTTCCTTATAAGCGTGATGAAAAATTAGTGCGTGCATGGGCAATCCCTGGCGTTGCAGGATTAGAACATCGTATTGGTGGATTGGAAAAACAAAACATAACAGGCAATGTAAATTATGAGCCGGAGAATCATCAGCTCATGATAAACATTCGCGAACAAAAAGTAGAAAACATTGCTGATTATATTCCTTTGCAAACTTTAGACAGCGGACCCGACAAAGGAAAAATATTATTGCTTGGATGGGGAAGCACTTACGGCGCTATAAAAAGTGCAGCGCAGCAATTACAAAGCGAAGGTTATGCAGTGAGTCATGCGCATTTAAGATATGTGCGTCCATTCCCAAAAAACCTTGGTGATATTATAAAGAATTTTGAAACTGTTATTGTTCCTGAAATAAATAATGGTCAGTTAATAAAAATTATTCGCGATAAATTTTTGGTGGATGCAAAAGGTTACAATAAAGTAATGGGCATTCCAATTACCAAAACAGAATTAGTAGATGCAGTAAAGAAATATTTATAATTCACATAAATTATCAAAACATTTCTCCTGAACAATATTTTTAATGTTATAAATTGTTTGCAGCATTAAATTTTTTAAAGCCTTATGCACTTAACCGGCGGTTCTCCTTTTTATCTTATAAAAGATGGCTTGCAAACTTCTTATCCAAAACTTTTACAAAATACAGAAACCAATATAGTTATTATTGGTGGTGGAATTTCAGGCGCTTTGTCTGCATATTATCTTACAAATGCAGGTATTGATTGCATTCTGCTTGATGCAAGAACTATTGGTCTTGGCAGCACTTGCGCAAGCACATCATTACTGCAATATGAATTAGATACACCGCTTCATATCTTAAAAGAAAAGATTGGAGAAAGAAATGCCGGGAAAGCCTACAGGTTATGCGGCGATGCTATTGATACGATTATGCAAATAATGAATGATATAAATTTTAAAGACTATCAAAACACAGCGAGCTTGTTTTTTTCAACGCATTCTTCTGAAAAAAAATTTATGCGCAAAGAGTTTGATGCAAGACGCAGTGCAGGTTTTCATGTATCGCTGTTAAATAAAGATGAACTAAAAAATGAATATGGTTTAAAAGCAAATTATGCAATTCTTTCACAAGAAGGTTGTTGCACCGATGCATATGCATTAACATATGCTCTGCTTAATTATAGTATTAAAAAAGGCTTACAGGTTTTTGACAGAACTGCAATAAAAAAAATCAACTATAAAAAAAATACAACACTTACAACAGAAGATGGTTATTTAATCAAAGCAAAAAATATTATTAATGCTACCGGTTATGAAGTTGTAAACTTTATTCCAAAAGGTATTGTTGATTTTTATTGCACGTATGCGGTTGCCTCAGAACAGTCTTCTGAAAAAAATCAATACGAAAAGAATAAAGTAATGATGTGGAATACCGACGATCCATATTTATACATGCGGCTTACAAAAGATAACCGTATAATTGTTGGTGGTCGCGATGAATCTTTCAGCAATTCTTTTACACGACAAACATTGCTTGATAAAAAAGCACGGCAGCTACAAAAAGATTTTAATAAAGTTTTTCCCGCACTTGAGCTTAAAAAAGAATTTGTGTGGAGCGGCACGTTTGGTAAAACGAAAGATTCAATGCCTTACATTGGTGCATATAAAAAAACGCCCAATACTTATTACGCACTAGGGTTTGGCGGCAATGGCATAACATTCGGCGTAGTTGCCGCAAAAATTTTATGTGATATCATTTGTGGAAAACCAACCGCTAATGCAAAATTATTTTCGTTTGAAAGATGAGTTTGAATTCATCTTCTTTCCTCTCTTGCATAAAAATAAAAACTTACTATCTTCATTCGAAATGCTTCAACATGAAAAAAATTTTTTTCTTTTTTATTTGTTTGATGAGTGCATTTTCACTCTCTGCACAAAATAATTTTACCAATTTATTTGATGGTAAAGATTTAAACGGGTGGAAACGTGTTGTTGGTTCAGGAGAATATACTGTTGAAAATAATATAATCGTTGGAACAACAGTTGCCGGTTCACCCAATACTTTTCTTACAACAGATAAGGAATACGGTGATTTTATATTAGAGTTTGATGCGAAGGTTGATGACACTGCAAGTAATTCGGGCGTGCAAATAAGAAGTCATTTTAATCCCGATGAAATGAATGGTAAAAATAAAGGGCGTGTTTACGGTTATCAAATTGAAGAAGATCCATCATCAAGAAAATGGAGTGGAGGAATTTATGAAGAAGGCAGACGGGGTTGGTTGTATCCGGTTACTTTAAACCCATCAGCGCAAAATGCTTTTACAGTTGGTGAATGGAATCATTATAAAGTGGAAGCAATTGGTAACACAATTAAAACATGGTTGAATAATATTCCTGTTGCTTATTTAATTGACTCCATTTCGCACAATGGTTTTATCGCATTGCAGGTTCACGCAGTAAGCGATGCAAGTATGGCTGGCAAAAAAATGTATTGGAAAAATATCCGCATTAAAACAACCAACTTAACATCAACACCGTTTCCAAAAGATGTGTTTGTTGTAAATATGATACCAAATAATTTATCCACTGTTGAAAAAGAAAATGGCTGGCAATTATTGTTTGATGGAAAAACATCTAATGGCTGGAGAGGTGCATTTAAAACTGGTTTCCCTGATCATGGATGGAGAATTGACAGTGGTGCAATAACTGTTTTGGAAGCAAATGGCGAACAGGGAAAAAATGGCGGCGATGTTGTTACAACAAAAGAATACAGCGCATTTGATTTAACGTTTCAATTTAAGTTAACGCCTGGTGCTAACAGCGGTGTAAAATATTTTGTAACGCTGAAAGAAAAAAGTGACAGCTCTGCAATTGGTTTAGAATATCAGGTGCTTGATGATAAACTTCATCCTGATGCAAAGCTTGGAAGAAATGGTGACAGAACACTGTCATCGCTATATGATTTAATTCCCGCGAATAAAAATGAACGATATTTTAATCCTGTTGGTCAATGGAATTGGGGAAGGATAATTGTGTATCCAAACAATCATGTTGAACATTGGCTGAATGGAATTAAAGTATTGGAATATGAACGAGGCTCAAAAGAATTTGAAGACCTGGTTAAAATAAGTAAATATAAAATCTGGGATCATTTTGGTGAGGCAAAAGAAGGTCACATTCTTTTACAGGATCATGGCAATGAAGTAAGCTATAGAAGTATAAAAATAAAAGAGTTGAAATAATTCTTCGATTAGTTAAGCTGCAATGCAAACGACTTTAAAATATGAGAACACTTTTCATTTGCACTTTACTCTCTATTTTATCGTTTGCATTTTTTTATTCGTGCCAACGCGGAATAAGCCCGCTGCCTAACTCCGTTTCTGATGGCTCGCTTTTAAAAGATAATAACGGCAATTGTGCGCCGGTTTCTGTATCAGGAGCGTTTATTATAGGTGAGCAACTTAACGACAGCAATTATCTTGAAGTAAGTGTGAATATTATATCGCCGGCTCGTATGAAATAACAACTGATACAGTTAATGGCTATTCATTCAAAGCAAGTGGTATTTTTGAAAACAACGGAACAGCAACTGTAAAATTATCAGCCACCGGAAATCCTGTTATTGCAGACACAGACCATTTTACAATAACGTATAACAAATCTGTATGCGAAGCCACTGTGATAATAATTGATACAGCACTGCAGGGCGCGGTGTTTTCATTTAAAGGTTCACCCGACGCATGCATGAATAATTCTCTTTTTGGAAACTATATAAAAGGCATAGTATTAGATTCAAATTCTAAAATTAAAATTGACGTAAATGTTATTTCTCCCGGAACATATTTTATAAATACCAGTGCATTAAAGTGAACACAGGTATTTCTTCATGCAGTTTTAATGTAAATGTTTTAACGCCTTTAGTTGTAAGTGGTAATGATTATTTTCCTTTATCTGCAAACAACTATTGGACGTACAATGATCTTGTAAATATTGGTGATACAATTGAAGAAACAATTATTGATTCAACCGATATCAATAAATTTTTATAAACTCATGAATGAAGATGTTCGTTTTGGCGGACCGTATCAATACTTCTATCGCAAGTCTGGTTCTGATTATTTTGA
>JAICKT010000230.1 GCA_025927795.1 Parafilimonas sp.
AAATTATAAGTTCCAGGTCCGCCGGCAGTAGGCCCTGGAATGTTATCAAAAGTTTGAAGAAAAATTACCTGTGCTTTTAGTGAAGGAGTAAAAAATATAAAACCCGCTGAAAGCAAAATTGTAAAAATTCTTTTCATATAAGGTGTATTTGATTGAAGATAAAAAGGATTAAACTGTGAAGTTAGGGAATTAGAAGTAAGCTATTTATTAACGATATTATTCTGTTACCGGTTGAAATTAAAGCTGGCTTTTTATAAAATTAATTATGCCTGAGAATTTATAGTCAAACTGTTATTGTGAATTACTTTTTATTTTAAAAACTTTAAACAAATAAATAAACCCGGGTATTATTAATATTAATCCCGCGAGCAAGGCGATCAATAACTGTTGTAAGGTACTTTCCGGTGCCTGCGTATTAAAAAAAGTAAGTGAAGAGCCACTTTTCATTTTAATTAAAACAGGAAACTGTATATAGAACCATCCGATAAGAATAAGGCTTACTTGTAAGCCTGCTCCTATTCTCAGATATATAGTTTTATTTTTTTGTTTATTTAAGAAATGCCAGATAACAGGGCATAAAAAAGTTGCAAGTATTAACGTGATAAGGCTTGTAACAGAATGTAAAAAGTCGCTTAATAAATCATGCCCTTCAATTGATGCAGCTATAAAAACCAGCAGGCCCATAAGCATTGTTAATAGCATAAAACGTTTTGAAAAACGGACATACATTTTTCTTTCTCTTTCAATTGTTGTTTCGCCTACAAGAAATAACGCTGACAGGTATGCGAAAAGGCATGCAGAAAAAATGCCCATTACAATGCAAAACAAATTAAGCCAGGGCGCAACAAATACTTCATAAAATCCTTTTGTGGTATCAAATGTTATTCTGCCAAGCATCATGGCTCCAAGGATTATTCCAAGGAAAATTGGGGTAACGAAACTTGATACCCTGAAAAGTAAAGTATAATATTTGTGAGATTTATCAATTACTATATCATAATGCCTGAATGTAAACGCTGAGCCCCTGCATATAATGCCAAGTAAAACCATCATTAACGGAATGTGCAACACTGTAGATAACGATGAATACACTAAGGGAAACGCTGTAAACAATATTACTACCGCAAGTATAAGCCATACATGATTCGCTTCCCAAACCGGTGCCATTGCTTTTGAAATTGTTACTTCTTCTCTTTTACCGGCAAAGCTTTCTATTATTCCCGCCCCAAAATCAGCGCCGCCTAATAATGTATATAATAAAAATGAAGCTCCTAAAATAATTATAATTATAGTAAGCATTATATTTCGTTTGCGCTGTTATAATATTGCGAAATAGAGCTAATCTGCCGTTTCATAAGCCATATAATTATCAATGAAAGCAATATATACACGGCTGTAATTATATAAAAAGAGTAATGTAGGCCCGGCATAGGTGACACAGCGTCTTCCGTGCGCATAATGCCATAAATAATCCATGGCTGGCGGCCTGTTTCCGTAACGGTCCATCCTGCTTCAACGGCCAGGAAACCAAACGGAGTTGCGCATGCAACTAATACAATCCACCATTTTTTTAATAAAATATGCCGCCAATTTATGCTAAATACTAAATATAAAACAGAGATGAACGCCAGTAAAATACCTGATGCTACCATAATTTGAAAAGCTATATGGGTTATTAATACAGGTGGCCTGTCCCGTTTTGGAAACTTGTCCAGGCCGGTTACTTCTGCTTTAAAATTGCCATGCGTTAAAAAACTTAAACCTCCGGGAATATGCAAAGCATAATTTACTTTTTCTTCTTTATCATTGGGTATGCCGCCAATAATAAGTTCAGCAGGCTTGCTTGTTTTATATAATGCTTCTAATGCGGCAAGCTTTGCAGGCTGTCTTTTTGCAATATCTTTTGCAGAAAAGTCTCCGCTAAACGGTTGAAGTATTGCAGCAACTGAACCAAAAATTAATGCTGTTTTTACAGCCTGCGCATGAAATGCATTAGCGCCTTTTCTTAAAATTAAATAAGCATGCACACCTGCTACAGCAAATGATGTGGAGATGAATGCGGCCAATATCATATGTATCGATTGCTCAAGCCAGGCTGCATTAAACATTGCTTTTACAGGATCAATATTAATAGCTTTCCCATTCACCCAATCGAAGCCTGACGGGCTGTTCATCCATGCATTTGCCGACACCACAAAAATTCCTGACATTACACCGGATATACCCACTATAACACCCGAAGCCCAGTGCACCCATTTATTAAGTTTGTTCCACCCATACAAGAAGATACCTAACGCTATCGCTTCCACAAAAAATGCAGTTCCTTCCCATGAAAACGGCATACCTATAATGGGGCCGGCATGCTGCATAAATGTTGGCCATAATAATCCAAGTTCAAATGAAAGTACCGTTCCGGAAACAGCGCCTACTGCAAAAAATATGGCAACACCTCTTGACCATGCTTTTGTAATATCAAGAAAAACAGTTTTACCGGTGCGAAGCCAGCGCCATTCGCTGAAGGCCATCAATACAGGCATTGTCATACCGATGCATGCAAATATGATATGAAAGCCAAGCGAAAAAGCCATTTGCATTCGTGCCGCAAGAAAATCATTCATTACTAAGCATTAAATAATGCAAAGAAACAATGTAAGTATGGTATAACAATGATGAAAACTAAAAGGGTATTGTACGGCTATTTCAAATCAAATAATTTTTCCGCATCCAGCCAGTTATCAAGCCTCTCATATTTTGTTTCATTTAAATTGTGAGATGCTGAAAACATGATAGGCCGTCCGTTGAAAACTGATAAATTGAAATCATGATCATCAATCAAAACATCACCTTTTAAAACACTTTTATCACCGCAAAAAATTCTTCTCTTCCAGTGAATAAATGGGAAATGCTCATCAAGCCAATTATTTTTATGTGGCAGCGAATAAGGAAATTCCATGGCTGCCGAAGCGATATATACTTCAAACCTGTTGTTTAATTCTTCAACAACTTCTTTGCTATTTTCCATAACAGGCAGGTCTTTAAAAAAATCAGGATGGTGCGGATAATCTTTTACAATTTTTCTATGTTCTTCCGGAACTATAAAATGCAGCTTTGTGCCTTTCAAATCTTCTTTAGTATAGCGTATCCCAAAATCCCGTTCGTACCATTCCAGGAAACGCTCAACAGCATCAGCGATAACATCATCCATGTCAATTAATATTCTCATAATTTATTTTTAAATCAATAATTGTTTCTTTGGAAAACTCCTTTCTTGCTCATGCATGATTAGCAGAACCATTGCCTGGATCTTCGCATGCTTAATGATTATTTTTGATGAAGATATTTTAATTTTTAATTTTCCTACGAGCATTATTCTTAATTCCAAAGGCAGTATAAAATATATTCGTCCGGCTGATGAGCTAAACAAAGCAGCAATAAAAAATAATTTAAAGGTAAATTCAACCGTTTCTGCGCAGAAAATTGCATTATAATATTCATGCAACAGCTTCCTTATTATATTTGCTCCTGTATTCAACAGGTGATAAACCTGTGATTCTTTTAAACACATTGCGGAATGCTTTTGTGTCGTTATAGCCAACTTCATACATTACCTCATTCACATTCTTTCTTCCCTTTTCGAGATTCTTTTTTGCCGCTTCAATTTTTACACGCTGTATATATTCCGTAACTGTATTTGCTGTTGCTTTCTTAAAACGCCGCTCCATATTTCGTCTTCCCAACGCAAACATAGATGCGTGCTGGTCAACGGTTATCTTTTCTTCAAAGTTATTTTCAATATATTGCTGTGCCTGTTTTATCGGCTCATCTGCGTGTGTTTTTTGTCCTTCAAAAATTATAAACGGCGATTGGCTGATGCGATCGATATCTATCATGAACATTTTAGCAATCATAACCGCAACATCACGGCCTGCATATTTTTCAATAATATACACAAGCAGGTTTGTAAATGAATAAGCTCCGCCGCTTGTATAAATTCCATCTTCTTCAGTCATTATTTTATCGTCAACAAGGTTCACGTCAGGGAAAATATTTCTGAAATCGTTGGCCGAAGCCCAGTGCGTTGCACATTGTTTACCATCTAGTAAACCGGTTGCTGCAAGAAAAAATGAAGCTATGCAAAGGCTTGCTACTTCGGCGCCTGCATTGTATTGTTTTATAATCCAGGGAATAAATGGTGCGTTGGCTTGCGTCATTGTTTTTGGATCGCTGTGAATAGCAGGGATAATTATCAGGTCTGTTTTTTTTACATCATCAATTAATACGTCTGCATCAATTTTAAACAAACCGTTGCGCTGGCTGTTTTCTTTTGAAAGTCCTACCAGTTCTACTTTGAACAGGGGAGGCTTGTTCATATTTTTTAAAATATTATTCACATCATTAAAAATTTGATGCGAACCCTCAATGTTTACAACGCTTGTATGGCCCTTAAGAATAAGAATTGAGACGTGTTTCATAACCGGTTTAATTTATAAGATTTTTATATACAAATGTAAAGATTGTTTCTGTCGCAATCAACCCCTTAGATTGCCGCATTACCACCCGAATTATTTTAATAGCGAATTGTAGGTTTGTATTGTAATTAAATCATTTGTTATGGAAGAATATAATTTCGAAAATGATGTGAAAGTTTTTGGAATCCAGGTCAACTCATTCCCTTCCGGCATCAGCGATGCTTTTGATGAATTAATAAAAAAGACGGGAGATTGCGCAGGAGCCCGCGATTATTACGGTATTAGTGAATTTACAAATGGTAAGATGGTTTACCATGCGGTGGCTGCGGAAAAGTTTAAAGGTGAAAGCGAAAATTATAATTATGAAAAGTTAACAATCGAAAAAGGAAGATATGCATCAGCTACCGTTTTTAACTGGCGCGGGAAAACAGATTGCATTAAAGATGTATTTAATGAAATAATGCAGGATCAGCGTGTTGACAAAACAAAGCCTGCAGTTGAATGGTACAAGAACGACAATAAAATGATGTGCCTTGTTAAAATGAAAGATTCGTAATACTAAATTTTAAACTCTATAAATAAATATCATGTTAAAACATTCAAAAGCATTCAGCGGATTTTCAGTAAATGATTTGCAAAAGGCAAAGCAATTTTATAGCGAAACACTTGGGCTTGAAGTGAAAGACAACCCCATGGGGTTAATAGAATTGCATTTCGAGAATGGAACTAACGTTCTCGTGTACCCGAAACCAAATCATGAACCGGCAACTTATACAGTTTTAAACTTTCCTGTGGATGACATCGATAAAGCAGTTGATGAATTAACGGCTAAAGGAATAGTGTTTGAACAATATAAAGAGTTGCATACTGATAACAAAGGGATAAGCAGAAATCCACAGGGGCCGCAGATTGCCTGGTTTAAAGATCCGGCAGGCAATATTTTATCTGTACTTCAAACAAAATGATTATGACAGCAACCTCTATAAACACAAAAGAATTGTTTGCATCGCTTGATGAAACATGGATAGAATTATTGGAATTGATTTCTATAACTAAGAGGGATGCTATAAACACAGTTCCTTATAGAGATAGCTGGACAGCTGCGCAATTAGCAACACATGTTACAAAATCAAATAAAGCAATTGCGCAGGGAATGGCGATGGATGGTAATCCTGCAGAAAGAAGTCCGGATGCCGGAGAGCCCAACATTAAAAAAATATTTCTGGATTTTGAAACAAAATTTAAGTCGCCCGAATTTATTGTTCCAGAAGAAAGGATATATGATAAAGATGATGTGTTGAAAATTCTTAAGAGTTCAATTGACAGATTGAAAGAGATGCGCAATAAGGTTAACCTGGCTGAAATCATTGCCCTTCCAATATTTGGCGAAGTTACAAAGCTCGAACTCTTGTATTTTGTTTTGTATCATACACAGCGGCATATTCACCAATTGAAAAAAATCAGAAGAGGTTTAAAAATGATGCGGGTGGAAGAATAACCACTTTCAGAAAAATGTTGCATTAGGTAAAATAATTCCTTGTCGGAGCTTTAGTCCTCATTGATTTGCGAAGAGGAACTGATGATGCTTACAAATTTATTTCTCACAATAAATAATAAAAATGAAATCAATAAATGTGTATTTAGGCTTTGCCGGTAAATGCCGTGAAGCAATGAACTTTTATAAAGAATGCCTTGGGGGCGGCGATCTGGAATTGCAATCAGTTGGCGAATCTCCTGTTGCAGACCAAATGCCTCCTGGTTTTGATAAGGAGCAAATACTTCATTCCACTTTAGTAAAAGATGGCATCACTATTATGGGAAGCGATATGCACAGGGGTAAGCCTGTAAACGGCAACCTGGTAGGCATTTGCGTTAATTGCAGCAGTGCAGAAGAAATACAATCCATGTTTACGAAACTCTCTGAGGGCGGCACTGTTGATGATCCTTTGAAAGAACAATTTTGGGGCGATACTTTTGGTGCAGTTACAGACAAGTATGGCAAACCCTGGATGTTTAATTACAGTAAAAATCAAAAATAAAGTTATGGAAACGATAACAAAAAATAAAAGCTTAAAAACAGCAAAAATTATTTACTGGATAAGCACAGGATTGCTATCGTTATTTCTCCTGTCAGGCGCTTTTTTTATCAACAGCAAAATAGCAATTGATGCTATGCATCATCTTGGCGTGCCGGAATGGTTTCGCTGGGAGTTAAGCATAGGCCATATAATTGGAGGCCTGCTCATTATAATACCTGTGTGGCCACGGCTAAAAGAATGGACCTATGCTGCCATGGGTGTCGATTATATTTCAGCAACTATTGCATACGTCTCGGTAGATGGGCCTGTTCCCAATTCTTTTCAGCCTTTGGTTTCGCTGGCTTTATTAATTGTTTCTTATATTTTTTATCATAAAATAAGGAGGCTGAAATCAGCTATGTAAGCGGTTTTGAATCACATCGCATAAACATGTCTTAAATTGGTTCGTAAATGAAGCTGATGAACAGAATTGATAACAGAAGTAAACGGCAAACTTTTCTCCTTATTCTTATATTGGGTGCATTGGAAACAATTACACCGATCTCCATTGATATGTATCTGCCTGCATTTCCTAAAATTGTAAATGATTTTAATACAGACATTAATAA
>JAICKT010000378.1 GCA_025927795.1 Parafilimonas sp.
CATGCAGTTTATTTTTTTCTGTAATGCGCTGGTCTATGCCCACATGATTTTCTGTATGAATAGCACCGCCTCTTGCACGCAACAGTAAATTTTTTCTTTCGAGATATTCCAGGTCATTGCGAATGGTTACTTCACTCACCTTAAATTCTTTGCTTAATCTTGATACTAAAACTTCACCTTTTTCCTTTATGTGCTCCAGTATTTTTTTTCTTCGCGATACAGTAAATCTTTCATTTCGCTGAGGCAGTGTTTTGCTTTTTTTCATTCATTAAAGGTATTGTGCCTCCAAATTAATTTTATAATTCTTTTTCTATAGCAATTAAGGTAAATAAAAAATAAGTTTTTGAAGAAATTAGAAAGATTTTGAAAGAAATGAATCAATTTATTATTTTTGTTTGATAAACCTCTTTTATGCACCTGCTTACGCTTAAAGAAGATTATCTAACTAAAAAAGGCGCTTTACATACAGCAAAGGAAATTTCAGGTCAGCCGGAATTATGGAGTGATACAGCAGCACTCTTTTATTCTGCATCAGAAGCAATAGAAAATTTCTTACGTAATGCTTACGCAGAAGCGGATAATATTATTCTTACCGGTGCAGGCACAAGCGCATTTATTGGTTTATCGTTGCATGGCGCATTTTTTCGCAACACAAAAATTATTACAACACCAATTGCAACAACAGATATCGTTTCGCATCCGCAGGATTATTTTCATGCGAATCAAACTTCACTTATAATCTCTTTTGCGCGGAGCGGCAATAGCCCCGAAAGCTGTGCTGTACTTGAACTTGCGGATAAGTTTTCAAAAAAATGTTTTCATTTTATTATTACCTGTGATAAAGAGGGGGCGCTGGCGCAATATCAATCAAACAATCCGTCTTACATCTTTGTTTTGCCTGATGGTGCAAATGATAAAAGTCTTGCGATGACAGGCAGTTATTCATCTATGTTATTAACCGGTTTATTGATTGCTTATATAAATGATAAAGAAAAATGCAAACAACAAATTGATATTATTTCAAAAGCTGCCCAAAAAATATTTAATTGTTATTTGCCTTTGCTGCAACAGATAGCAGAAAAAAGTTTTAAGCGTGCTGTGTTTTTAGGTTCCGGCGCTTTGTATGGAACGGCAACAGAAGCCGCTTTAAAACTGCAGGAACTTACGGATGGAAAAGTGATTTGCAAAACAGACAGCTATCTTGGCTTGCGTCATGGACCGAAAGCAGTGATTAATGAAGAAACTTTGGTAATTTATTTTTTTAGCAATGATGAATACGCAAATCGGTATGAGCAGGATTTGGTGGATGCAATGAACGATGGTAACAATGCAATGTATTGTTTGGGTGTGAGTGAAAGTGATAAGCTGATAGAAAATACAGACGCGCAAATAAGTTTTGGTACAGATGCACAAAAATTAATGGAGGATTTTTTACCGGTTTGTTCGGTGTTGGTGGGTCAGTTGTTAGGTTTTTATAAAAGTTTGCAACTTGGTTTAATGCCTGATGCGCCTTCTGTGAACGGCGCTATTTCGAGAGTAGTGCAAGGCGTAAATATTTATCCTGTTGAAGCGAATAAATCAATCATTAATTTTTAAGTGATGAATGATTACGTGAATCATTTCAATTTTAAATTTTATTGTTATTAAGTTGTATAAATATTGTAGTTCTGTTCGTGTCGTCATTTCGACGAAGGAGAAATCTCTTATAATTTAACTGCTTTTAATTCATGAGATGTCTCGTTCCTCGACATGACGTTCGAAAAATAAAATTTAATCTATAAAACATCAATTTTTAATTTTTATTTCAAACAGTGCAGAAAAAAAAATTCGACGTATTGGTTGCAGGTGAATTAAATATTGACCTGATACTCGATAAGCTTGACCAGTTTCCTGTTATCGGCAAAGAAATTATGGCTGCAGAAATGATTTATACGTTGGGCAGTAGTTCAGCCATCTTCGCTTCAAACTTAAGCACACTCGGCGCTTCAGTAAATTATTGCGGCTGCATTGGTAATGATAGTTTTGGTGATAAGATTATAAATGACCTCGCTGCAAAAAATGTAACTACTTCAAATATTATTCGCAGTAAAACATCCGGAACAGGAATTACTGTTGCATTTAATTTTAACCAGGACCGGGCAATGGTTACATATCCTGGTGCGATGAATGAACTCAAACAAAATGATATAACAGACGATATGCTGAAGCAGGCGCAACACCTTCACGTAAGTTCTGTTTTTTTGCAGCCTGCATTAAAGCCCGGTTTGATTGATTTATTTAAACGCGCAAAACAGTTTGGTTTAACTACTTCCCTCGACCCGCAATGGGACCCGGCAGAAAAATGGGATTGCGACTGGAAAAATTTATTGCTGTTTGTCGATGTGTTTTTGCCCAATATTGAAGAGCTGAAAAACATCACCCAAAAAACAAATCTTCCTGGTGCTGTTGATGCAATAAAAGATTTTGCAAATCTTATTGTTGCAAAAAATAGTACGGAAGGCGCAATAGCTTTTTATAAAAACGAAGTTGTAGAGCAGCCTGCATTTATTAATCATGATTTTGCGGATGCGATTGGTGCCGGTGATAGTTTTAATGCAGGTTTCATCAGGCAATTTATTCGCGATAAATCACTAAAACAATGTGCTGAGTTAGGCGCTGTTTGCGGTGCCATCAACACAACACAAAAAGGAGGCACTGCTGCATTTAAGGATTTTGAAACAGTTAAAAAAATTGCAAAAGAAAAATTTAATTATACGCTACAATGACGATGAAAGAAAAGCTTGCAGACTTTACCCAACAAGGCAAAGCATTGCTGGCAGTTAATTTTTACAATTTTGAAACATTGAAAGGACTGTTGCTTGCTGCGCAACAAACAAACAGCAGTTTGATATTGCAACTGAGCGAAAGCTCGCTGCATTATCTCGGAATAAAACCTGCGATTGCAATGGCAAGAGTAATGCTGAAAGAAATGAATGTTGAAGGTTGGGTGCATCTTGACCACGGTGGCAGTATTGAAATGGTGAAAGAATGTTTGGATGCAGGTTTCGATAGTGTGATGATTGATGCCAGCGAAAAACCGTTCGATGAAAATGTTCGCATCACAAAAGAAGCAGTAAAAATTGCAGCATCATATAATGCAAATGTTGAAGCTGAGTTGGGTTATATCGCAAAACTTAATCAATCACACACATTTGAACCAACAAGTGCTGAAGATGCAAAAAACTTTGTTGAAGCTACAGGCGTAAATGCACTCGCTATTGCCATCGGCAATGCACATGGTTTTTATAAAGAAACACCAAAACTTCGTTTGGATAGATTAAAAGAAATAAGAGCAGTTACAACTTGTGCATTAGTGTTGCATGGCAGCAGCGGCATTCCTGATGAGCAACTACAGGAAGCGATTCGTTGCGGTATCAGCAAAATAAATCTCGCTACAGAAACGAAAAATGCATTCATGAAAAAATTGCAATCGTTGTTAGCAAATACTGATGAAATTGATTTAAGAAAAATATTTCCAAACGCAATTGATGAAGTGAAGGAACTTATTATTAAAAAATTAAGCGTTATTAATGCGTGAACCTGTATATGTTGTTGCTTGATATAGTAAACGGTTACGAACGTCATTTCGACGATAGGAGAAATCTCTTTCAGGCAAACAGCTTCAAATTTAAGAGATGTCTCGTGCCTCGACATGACGTGCCAAGAGCTTTAGTTTTAATAAAACAGTTCAAGAATGACAGAGGTTTAGTTTTTATAAAGTGAATCAAATTGCTTAAGTAAAATTTTAATATCATGCATAGATTTTCATTTACATTTCTTTTGTTGATTTTTACTGCACATTCATTCGCGCAAAATGCAGATAATCTTTTGTTGAAACATTATCGCCCTGTTTCAATTTATAAAACACCAACGGCGAATATTCAACGGGCATCTTTTCCTGTTATTGATATGCATTCGCATGATTATGTGGATACAAAAAATGATGTGGATGATTTAGTAAAGCTGATGGATAAAATGAACATCAAAAAAACGATGATTCTTACTTATTCAACAGGTAAAGGTTTTGACAGTGCTGTTGAAAAATATAATAAATATCCCGACAGGTTTGAGTTGTTTTGCGGGTTTGATTACACTGGTTATGGAACACCGGGCTGGCAAAAACATGCAGTGGAAGAATTGGAAAGATGTTATAAAAAAGGTGCAAGAGGTGTGGGTGAATTGGGCGATAAAGGCGAAGGTGAATTATACTCAAAACCTACGCCAGGTAAGGGTTTGCATATTGATGACCCGCAGATGAAACCGTTACTTGAAAAGTGTGCGGAGCTTCAC
>JAICKT010000103.1 GCA_025927795.1 Parafilimonas sp.
AGTGTAAACACAGAGCCCACTTTATATTGCCAGTAACCGACTAAACTTATAGTGTCATTTCCTACAATTAATTCATAGGGTTTATCAGGAACAAAGCCGCCATTTCCATTATAATTTGTAACACGAACCACAACTAAATTTTTACCGGATTTTAAAACGTTAGAAGGAATTGCATAACGACGCTGCGGATATAAATAACCTGTGCTTCCAATCTTAACGCCATTAATATAAACTTCATCGGCATCAACAATTCTTCCTAAAAAAATTTTTGCTGAATTATTTATTATCGATGCGGGAACATCAATTTTTTTTCTATACCAAACAATGCCATCCAAATCTTTTACGCCCTGGTTTTCCCAATAACCGGGAACAGCAATGCGCCGCCATTCTTTCGGCACATAAGAAGTGTCAAACCATTTTTCTGTGATGCCTTTATCTTCTGTTTTTTTTATTGATTGCATTGCAGCAAAAGCTTTGCGATTGATTTCGTTTACATAAGCCGTGTCTTTATTTTTTTCAACGGTTTGAATGATGTTTGGAAATGATTGCAGGCTTTCTTCACTCATCATCGCTTCGATAGGAATGCCGCCCCAGCTTGCATTGATGATGCCGATGGGTACATGATATTTTTTATACAAAGCTTTGGCGAAGAAATATGCAACGGCAGAAAAATCTTTTACGTTAGATGAGTCAGCCCATTTCCATGAGCCGCCGGGTAAATCATCTTGCGGACTTGCTAAGTTTGTTACATTGGGAATTTTAAACTGTCTTATTTCCGCATAGTTGGCGGTTGCAATTTCTGATGCATACTTTACGGCATGCAATTTCATTTGATGTTCCATGTTAGATTGTCCTGCACACAACCAAACATCACCAATCAGTATATCATGCAACACAATTTTATTCGTGCCTGATATTTCCATATTGTATGGTCCGCCGGCTTTCATCGGTGCTAATTGCAGCATCCACTTGCTTTCATCATTTGTTTTTGTGTGATATGATTTACCATTAAATTTTACATTCACTCTTTCACCTTTCGATGCCCATCCCCAGACATTT
Organism: Parafilimonas sp.; assembly: GCA_025927795.1. Taxonomy (GTDB): domain Bacteria; phylum Bacteroidota; class Bacteroidia; order Chitinophagales; family Chitinophagaceae; genus Parafilimonas. Next base: position 1,060 of record JAICKT010000103.1, read on the forward strand.
ATTTTAATGTCGCGTTGCAGTATCATGCTGTCGCGAATTATTTGCGGAAGCTTTATTTGCGCTTGTGTTGGGAAACATGCGGCAAAAAAAATCATAATCAGCATTACTGGCTTCATACTGAAAAGTTGTGGTAGGGGTTGATTGTTTTGATGAAGCCATTTCATCATATTCAATCTTTGTAACTTTTATGCTGCGCAGATGTGTTACACCTTTACTCAAACTGCTGTCGTGATAAAATAAATACCATTCACTATTGAACTTGATAATAGCATGATGCGTTGTCCAGCCAACAACAGGATTTAAAATTCTACCCGCATACTTGAATGGTCCGTAAGGATTCTCTGCAATCGCATAACAAATAAAATGTGTATCGCCGGTTGAATAAGAGAAATAATATTTGCCTTTGTATTTATGCATCCATGATGCTTCAAAAAATCTGCGTTCGTTATCGCCTTGCAATAATGGTTTGTTGTTTTCATCAATAATCACAACATCTTTTGCATCTTCAGCAAACTCTAATAAATCATCAGTGAGTTTGGCAACTTTTGCACATAGTGCAGGCTCATCATCTTTTGGTAAATGTGCGAATGGATTTTCCGGTTGTTCTGCATTAAATTTTCCGTTTTGCCAGCGTTGTAATTGCCCGCCCCACAAACCACCGAAATACATGTAATAACTTTCATCATCATCTTTAAAAACAGCCGGGTCAATAGAAAAACTTTTTTTGATTGCATGGGGTTGTGCTGTGAATGGACCAACAGGTGAATCGCTTATTGCAACACCAATTCTAAAAATATCATCATGGTCTTTTGCCGGAAGGTATAAATAATACTTACCATTTTTTTCAGTTGCATCAGGTGCCCACATTTGTTTTGCTGCCCACGGTACATCATTCACACGTAAAGCAACACCATTGTCTTTTGCTTCACCTGTTGGTGAATCCATTGAAAAAAAATGATAGTCTTCCATTGCAAAATGGCTTCCCAAATCATCAAAAGGAATATTGGTTTCAATATCATGCGAAGCATAGATGTAAATCTTTCCATTAAAAACATGTACCGCTGGGTCTGCTGTATAAATGTGTTTGATTAATGGTTGCGAAATTGCATTCTGGTTTAATTCATCGAAGTTGATGTGTTGTGTGATTTCTTCGGGCATCGTACAATATTTTATGTGATAAATGTTTTATAATAATTCCTGCTTTTATATCACCCCTTCAGGGTTTCATTAAACGTTGCGTTATTTTTTCTATAATCATATCATCCCTTCGGGATTTCATTGAATGTTGCATTATTTTTTTCTATAATCATATCACCCCTTCTGGGTTTTTTTGTGTTCGTTTATTTTTATTTCTATAATCATATCAGCCCTTCGGGCTTTTGCTTATTTTGATTGCATTGTATTAATCTTATTAATGAGCGATTTTTTTGAATGAACCCTGAAAGGGTGAAATGATTATAGCAAAATAACGTTTGTGCAATAGGTAAACCCCGAAGGGGTGACAAAAATTCCAAACCATAAATTTTCAATCATACCATTCAAATAAATATTTCTCGTTATACTCTATTTGAAATTTTTTCAATAATTCTATATACTCTTGTTTAAATGTTTTTTTCTTATGATGTTCTTCCTGATTTAAAATATAATTGTACACTTTATCAATGTGTGAATGCGAATAAGAAAAAGCGCCGTAACCTTCCTGCCATGAAAATTTCCCTTGTACGAATTTGTGGTCGTTGATAAAATTGGATGAGTTGTTTTTAACGTCTCTTACGAGGTCTGCAATTGCCATTGCCGGACGTAAACCGACAAATGCATGAATGTGGTCGGGCATTCCGTTTACAATGATTGGCTTTTGTTCTTTGCCTTTTATAATGCCGGAAATGTATTTATGCAAATCTGTTTTCCAGCTACTGGCAATCAGGTTCTCTCTGCCTTTAACTGCAAATACAACTTGTATATAAACCTGTGAAAATGTGCCTGGCATATTAATATTTATTTAGTGTGCATTACTTCAGAGTTTGTTTAAATTTCAATTTGTCATTTTATAATCGTGTCACCCCTTCGGGGTTTGGTTTTCGATTTTTGTTTGCCTCTATAATCATATCAGCCCTTCGGGCTTGAATCAAATTTTTATCCAATTCTTTTCTGTTTTAAATCACTCTCAATCTGCACTTCCATTTTTTTGTTGATGGCGTAGAAAAACAATAATCCTGCACCAATTAAAAACGGAATAGATGGATATACGCTCACCAGCATTTTTGTGCCTTGTATTGCTTCCGGTGTTTGCGTTGTACTATTCGGAACATAATTATACAAACTGAGTATACCTGTAAGAATTGCGCTGCCAAGCGTAAGCCCCGCTTTTAAACCAACCATCATCGCAGAAAAAATAATGGCTGTTGCGCGACGATTGTTTTTCCATTCGCTGTAATCTGCAACATCGGCAATCATCGCCCATAATAATGGAATGGTTAAGCCGTAAAAAAAGCCATGCAATATTTGTGATGCGAACATCAATCCAACACTTTGTGGCGGATAAAAAATAAAAGCGAGTATAAATAATGTTGAGATGAAAAGACAAACACCAAACACGTCGCGTTTGCCATATTTATCTGCAAATCTTTTTGATAGAGTAATGCCAACAATCATGAAAATAATTCCGCCTGCATTAAATAAACCAAAGCCTGCTGAAACGGGGTCTTCACCAAAAAAATTCATGCCAATGTTGGAAAGAAAATGAACAATCGGACTTATAAAAGTTGTGAGGCTTTGCTTGTCTACATAATTATTGAAATAGTAAACGTAAGAACCGCCTTTCATGGCAAGTGTTATAAACACAAGCAGCGTTAGCACAAGCATAATAATCCACGGTTTGTTCTTAAATAAATCACCTAAATCTTCTTTTAAAGTGGAACGCTGTTCAGGCTTTGGAACAATGCGTTCTCTTGTGGTGATAAAAGTGATGAGTAACATAATCGTGCCGATGATGGCAAGCCATGTCATTACCTTTTCGATGCCTGCGGATTTATCGCCGTGACCTGCAGATTCAATGATTGCAAGCATAAATACCTGCACAAAAAATTGCGCGAACATTACTGCAACAAATCGGTAAGATGATAAGCTGTTGCGTTCGCCCATATCGCCGGTAATAACGCCGCTTAATGCTGAGTAAGGAAGATTATTGGCAGCATATAACAGCAACAGCAAAGTATAAGTAACCACTGCATAAATTACTTTGCCCTGGTAAGAAAAATGCGGCGTGCTGAATGCAAGCAACGCAACAACTCCCAGCGGAACCGCAGTGAATAATATCCACGGACGAAATTTGCCCCATCTTGAAATTGTTCTGTCTGCCAATGCACCTACAATCGGATTAAAACCAAATGCAGCAACAAGTCCAACCGCAAGAATTAATATGGAAGCATGCTCTGTTTTTAATCCATAAATATCTGTGTAGAAGTATGCGAGATAAGTAACCAATGTTTGAAACACAAGATTGGCGGCAAGGTCTCCGAGACTGTAACCAACTTTTTCAAGCACGGATAATTTTTGTGAAACTGCATTGAGTTTTACAGCTTGTACTGCTCCTGCTTTTTCTTCCGGTAATGATAGTTCTTCAGCATTCATATGGTGTATCGTTGTTGTGTTAGGTGATTGATTTATTGATTTTGTGCTGTTGGTTTTAAAGACTGGCTCAGTTTTCAAAACTGAGCCAGTCTTATTTTTCTTTTGTTGCTATTACACTATAAAAAGCAGGTTTAGGCTTAAAGTTTCTGTCGAAAAATAATGGATAATCTGTTCTGCCGCGAATAGGAAAATTATTCAGCCATGATTGCGCATCATTCACTCCCCAAAACGTAACGCGACTAACGTTTTTCTTATACTTCAACAACAGCTTAAATAAATCTGCATAAGCTTTCGCCTGCATTTGTGCAACAGAATCGGGCAAACCATTTTTATAAGGATTCATTGTTGAATCACTTTTTGCTGTTGTACTTACATCAGCAGTTACTTTTTCAAACGGGCTCGGCAACACACTTAAATCCAATTCTGTAAATGCTACTTCAATGCCTAATGCAGAAAATTCTTTGATGCTTTCTTCAATATCATTCAATGGCAAATTATAAGCACGCCAATGTCCCTGTATTCCAACACCATCAATGCGCACACCTGCTGCCTGAATTTTTTTTATTAATGCAATAGCACCGGCTCTTTTCTTCGGTTGTTCAATGTTATAATCGTTGTAATAAAGTTTTGTATGCGGCGCCGCTTTTTGTGCAAGCCGAAATGCTTCAACAACATAGTCATCACCAAGCTTATCAAGGAAGATTGATTTGCGCAATGTGCCATCTTCATTCAACGCTTCATTCACCACATCCCATGAATAAACTTTTCCATCGTAGCGGCTTGCAACTGTCGTGATATGATTTTCGAAATATTGTTTTACCGAATCTGCACTTTGCATGTGGCGCATAAATGCAGGCAACTGGCTATGCCAGATTAAAGTGTGCCCGTTTACTTTTATATTATTCTTTTGTGCAAACGCAACAAGCTTATCCGCCAAATCAAAATTGAAGGTGTTCCACTTTGGTTCTATCACTTCAGCCTTCATAATATTTTCAGGTGTTACCGCATTAAATTGTTGTTTGATAAGCACATCAGCAGCCGCATCTTTTTCCTCTATTTGCTGCACATTAATTGCAACGCCGATAAGAAAATCGTTTTTGAAAGTTTCTTTTAAAGAAGTTGTTTGTGCAGAAACTTTTTTGCTGCTTATGCAACTTATGAGTGATATGGCTGCAACAAAAAGTATGAATGAATATTTTCTTATCATGTTAATTATTTTCTGTTTTAATAAATTGTTTCCTGCGGACCGAGATAAGACGGTTTTAATCCGCCAAAATCAACAACCAATTTCTGAAGAATAACTGCCGGGCTAATCATCCAGTATTTCAAAACATGTTTTCCTTTTTTGTTGATGGAATGTTTGGTTGTTTTTATAATGATATTATTCGCAACCCAATCACTCCATGTTTTTTTATCGTTATCATTTTTATTGATAGAAATAATTTGAGGTTCTTCATTATCAATCGAAACTGCATATTGCAAGCCTGTTGAATCGTTATGAAAATTAAGTGTTGGCGAGAAATACGCGTTCAGTTTAAAAGAACCTGAATCGTAAGAATAAAATTCATATTCAAGATGCGGCGTGTTTGCATTTATATTTTGTGTTGATGCAGTTACAGGAAATGTTGTAATTCCATCACCATCGTGACCAATGTTCGGAATTATTTTCCAATGAATGTTTGCTGCATCTTTTTTTGTGGTGAAGTGCGAAGCTTCAATAGAAACATAGCCATTCCCTTCATAAAAAATATTTTGTTTAAGATTTTGCGGAACTAAATCTCTTACTGTTTTCGATGTTGAATCAACTGTTATGCTTTTTGAAGTTGCAGTATTTGAAACATATGTTACTTCCGGCATTTCTTGGTGTTCCGGTTGTTGCCAATAAGTATAACCAATATGTGTTTGGTCCATCATGTGATTCCACTTGCCATTGTTGAGCTGATTGTATTGAAGCGAAATCATTGAATCATTTGCATAGAATTGTTTTGCATCATCTGCATATTTATTTGCTGATGGATTATTTTCCTTCGAATAAAAATTATTCCATGCAACAGCGGTGTAAAGATTTTGAAGATTTGAATACGCTTTTATTGGATGCAGCACCAATTCAAAATAAGCATCTTTATATTCCGGTGATAATTCTTCATTAATTGTTTCTGCCTGCTTCAATAGATTATTCCAGTCTGCAGTTATTCTTTGCGCTTCATTATAATTTTCTATGCTGAAAGTTTTTGCATCTAACAATTCAGGTTTTCTTCGTGATGCATACTGCGCATATTTCTTCAATACCTCACCAATCTCTTTTGCATGCGCCGAACCAAATTGTTTTGTTGCCCATTGCGTGTAATAATCGGTGACATTATCTTCATTCCAATTGTTTACATTCCATGCATAATCTAAAAAGAAAGAGATAGGAAATTCCATTGGCTTTAAATCACCCACATTCACAATCCAAATATTTTTTACGCCGTATGCATACGCCAAATGCATTTGCTCCCACACACGTGCAATATTGTTCGTGTTTATCCATTTATAATTGCGCGGGTCGCCAACGTAATCAAAATGATAATAAATGCCATAGCCACCGCTGCGTGGTTTATCATTTAGTTTTGGAAGTCTTCGAATGTTGCCCCAGTTATCATCGCACAACAATAAAGTAACATCATCCGGCACACGCATACCTTTATCGTAATAATCCTGCACTTCTTTATACAAAGCCCAATCCTGCGGCGTTTGGCTGGCAGGTTTGCCCGTAACTTCTTCAATAATTTTTCGCTGGTCTGCAACAATTTTTTCTAATAAAGAAATTGCAGTGCCCTCTGTCATCGGCATATCTCCATCACCACGCATGCCAATGGTGACAATGCTTCCATGATGATCCATGTTTTCAATTCCTTTTTTCCAAAATGAATCCAATACAATTTTATTGCTATCATAATTCCACTGTCCCTTACCATAACGTTTCCATTCCTGTTGCGCCCGCAGCATGGGTTCATGATGTGAAGTGCCCATCACGATGCCCCACTTATTTGCAAGAATTGGATTGAGTGTATCATCATCATTAAATGCATTACCCCACATAGCGGGCCACAAATAATTTGCTTTTAAGCGCAGCAACAATTCAAACATGTGCTCATACATCAAATGATTTACGCCACCGAATTTTTCTTTTGTCCATCCGCTGAATGCAGGCGCTTCATCATTAATAAATATGCCGCGATATTTCACAGAAGGAGATGGAAAACTATATTCACCTTTTTTGAAATATACTTGCTGTTTCTTTTTTACCGGCACATCAGCCCACCAATACCAGGGCGAAACACCAAGCTCTTCTGATAATGTAAATGTGCCGTAAGCTGCGCCGCGTTTATCACTTCCAACAATCACCAATGCATTTTGTATGTCTTTGTTTGGATTGCTGATGGTTTGCAGTTTAAATGCTTCCCATTTTCCGTTTATATCATCAACATTTAATTTTTTTTCTGCAATAAATTTTTTGATAGTTGATGAACCATTGATGGTTCCGATGATAATAATGTTTTTTATTGATGATGAAAGCGAAGAAATAAGTTCAGGTTTTTTACCCGTTACCATTTCAATATCATTCTGTAATAATGATGCGGCTTTATGTACGAGCCAGTCATCGTTTTCATCAACATATATTGAAGTTGTTTGAGAAGCTGTTAAAATAGGGAAATCATCATTCACATTTTTTTCCGCAATAAAATTCTGCGCATAAATATTATGTGGTAATGAAAATATAATTATCAACGCGAAGATTTTTTTCGTTGCTAAACAACACACGCTATCTATAAATAAATGAGATTTCATTATTTTAATAAAAGCAATCGTAGAGTAATTATTTCCGGCAACTGAATTATTAAAAGCAATGTTAGTAAAATAATTGTAACCGATTGCATAAAATATTATTTTTACCTGCTCATGATTGCACATTCACTTGTTTAAATACCTTGACCAATATGAAACACTTTGTTGCTATTTTATTTCTATTGAGTGGTTATACTTGTTATGCACAGCATTATAATAATTTTAAAGTATCTGTTTACTGCCGTGCTTATGAAGTAAGGCAAATGGGAGATACCAATAATTATTTGAAGCCTTTATGGAATGAAATATCACGGCAATTAAAAGTTGATAAAGTATATCTTGAAACGCACCGCGATTTGATTATCGTAAACCAGGATACATTAAACATTGCAAAGAAATTTTTTAAAGACAGGGGCATTGAAGTTGCCGGTGGAATCACACTAACTATTAGTGAGCCCAACCGTTTTCAGACATTTTGTTACAGCAATCCGGATGACAGGAAGAAAGTAAAGTATCTGGCTGAATACACTGGGAAAATTTTGATGAATTTATTTTGGATGATTTCTTTTTTACCAATTGCAAAGATGATGAAGCCATAAAAGATAAAGGCAATAAAAGCTGGACACGATACCGTTTGGATTTGATGACAGAGGCTGCAAAAGATTTAATTGTTGGTCCTGCAAAAGCTGTGAACCCGAAAGTAAAAGTGATTGTAAAATATCCAAACTGGTATGAGCATTTTGCAGGCATGGGCTTTAATCTTGAAACGGAGCCAAAAATTTTTGATGGCATTTACACCGGCACTGAAACACGCGATGCTGTTACTTCTGCGCAGCATTTGCAACCCTATCTTGGGTATAACATTATACGTTATTTTGAAAATATTGCGCCGGGCAGAAACGGCGGCGGCTGGGTTGACCCTTTTGCAAGTAATTATTCTGACCGCTATGCCGAACAGCTTTGGATAACATTGTTTGCAAAAGCGAAAGAACAAACACTGTTTGATTTCAGAAGTATAACAAGACCATTAGCTGCAACTGATCGTGCAGCATGGCAAGGGCAACACACAAGTTTTGATTTTGATGAAATGATGCAACCGCAGAATTATAACGGCGGCGCTCCAGTAAAGCCAACAACAATTGCAAGGGTAGCAGGTTATACGTTTGAAAAAGTAGATAAATTTTTAGGCGAGTTAGGCAACCCCGTTGGGATAAAAAGTTATAAGCCGTATCATTCTTTGGGTGAAGATTTTTTGCAGAATTATTTAGGCATGATTGGATTGCCGATGAATATGGAGCCGGAATTTCCTGCGGCAGACAGTATTATTTTGTTAACTGAAGAAGCAAAATTTGATGATAAGATTGTTGATAAAATAAAGAAGCAGTTAACTGATGGAAAAACAGTTGTAATAACATCAGGTTTGCTGCATTCAATACAGGATAAATTAAATGATATCGTCGAGTTGCGTTATACAGATCGCAAAGCAATTGTACAGGATTATACTGCAGGCACGTTTCATCTTATTCATGCAGATAAGTCAATACTAATTCCGCAGATACAATATATCACCAACGATTCATGGGAAATTGTTTCCGGTATTAGCGGTGATAATGGCTTTCCTGTTTTGCATGATGCAGCTTATTCAAAAGGTCATTTATATGTATTAACTATTCCGGATAATTTTTCTGATTTATACAATCTGCCTGCAGAAGCATTGAATAAAATAAGGCAGGTTTTATGCGCGCAATTAAATGTTCAAATTGAAGGACCTTCGAAAATAAGTTTGTATGTGTATGATAACAACACCTTCATTGTTGAATCTTTTTTAGATACAGAAACGATTGTAAAAGCAGTAACGCCGCAATCATTCAATACAATTACAGATATTAATAGCGGCGACATAATAAAAGGTGAAATAAGAAAGCCGGGCTTTAGCTATATCGAAAAAAATTCAGCAGAAAAAGATGTTTACACTTTTACAATTAAGCCGCATTCATTCAGAGTATTTAAGATGCAGTAAAATTTGCCTCGATAATAAAGACGTGAGAACATTCTTTTAAAATTGAGCAATTATTAGTGGAAAAAATAAATTGTGCAATCGGTTGCATTTATTCAAAAATTATATTACTTTAGCAATAATTGTGATATTGACAATTATAAAAGTTGCCCCGAAAGATTATCAGAAGTGTATTTAAGTATTAGTATAAATAATATAAACGATTTTTTTGCAATCGAATACAAGCAGGAGGAATGTTTCTACATTCTTCCTTTTTAAATTATTATGAACGTAGTTGCATGTAAGCGGCTCTTCAAATTTATCCTGCTAACATATTCAGGAAAAACTAAGACTGCTAAGAATAATGTAACTGTTGCAATAGCAAGAAACATGAAGCACATTAAACTCACGATAAAAATTAAAAGCATCATGCCATCTATTCACTTATTAAAAAAACCAATTGCGCTTGTATGCGTAATATTTTTTTGTAACACTTCCTTCGCACAAGAATTGCAAATAAACGATTCAGGTTATTTTGAAAAACGCGGTGTAAATGTGCTGGTGTTTAATTATGAATACAGTGGCATGTTCTTCGATGAAAAAACTTCAGGCATTGAACTGATTCATCATGGTGTGAGAACGGGAACCGGCGGCGCTGTAAGATTGCAAAACACGCCTGAGCAGTGGGATCAAATCCCAAAAATGATTAGCCGCAAAGTGGATAAGCAAAACAACAGTATTGAAGTTGGTTTGCGTTATGAGCAATTTGATTTTGATTCAAGAGTTGTTGTTACCTCAAAAGATAATGGTGTTGAAATAAATGTTTTTTTGGATAAGCCATTGCCTGAAAAATTAGTTGGCAATGCCGGTTTCAATTTCGAATTTTTGCCATCTGCTTATTTTGAAAAAACGTTTTTGGCTGATGGAAAACCGGGTAATTTTCGGTTGTATCCTTCCGATTCAACAACCATTGAACCTATTAATAAAAAGATATCACAGTTTGCAGGTCATACAACTTTTGATGACAGAGGCAGAGGTGAATTTATTGTGCCTGCACCTTTTGCTACAGCTAAAACATTTGTGCTTGCGCCGGAAGATGATGAACGCAGAGTGAAGATTGTTTCAGAAACTGCAGACGAAAATTTGATGTTGTTCGATGGCCGCAACCTTGCACAAAACGGCTGGTTTATTGTGCGCAGTTTATTGCCGGCAAATAAAACAGGAAAAGTATTAACATGGTACATTGAGCCAAATGCAATTCCTAATTGGATAAGAAAACCAGTGATTGAATTTTCTCAAGTCGGTTAT
>JAICKT010000391.1 GCA_025927795.1 Parafilimonas sp.
ACCGGCGGGGTAGGTTCCGAAAAACTTACTGATTTGTCTAACTCGATAGATTTAACGATAAGTGGCTATGATAAACGTTACAGGAAACACAGTTTTGTTTTTGATTTAGGCATCGACCATTATACATCAGCTTCATCTGATATGATTGACCCGCACTCAATCTCATCTGCATCGCATGCTGATACACGCATTTATCCTTCACTTAACTGGACGATGGAAAATGAAAAGAAAGGAACAACATTTGGTGCAGGTGTTTCTTATTCAAATGAATTTGATTACCAGTCAATAGGTGCAAACATCAACTTCGCAAAAAAAACAAAAGATAAAAATGGGGAATTTTCTGCAAAGCTGCAGGCATATTTAGACCAGGTATCATTAATTTATCCGATTGATTTGAGAACAGCATCAAACACTGGTGGAGAAGGCGGTGACCACGAAAATCATTATGCATCTACTCCACGCAATTCGTTTAGCGGAGATATTGCATGGTCGCAAATCATTAATCAGCGTTTGCAGGTTGCTGTTGAAGGTGGATTAATTTATCAAAGCGGTTATCTTGGATTACCTTTTCATCGTGTGTATTTTAATGATGCAAGTGTGCATGTTGAAAATCTTCCATCCACACGATTAAAAATTCCATTAGGTTTAAGAGCGAATTATTTTTTGGGTGACAAGTTTATCATCCGCACATGGTATAGAAATTATCACGATGACTGGGGCATTAATTCAAATGCAGTACAGTTGGAAACGTCTGTAAAAATTAATCCATTCTTTTCTATCACACCTTTTTATCGTTATTATCAGCAAAGCGCTGCAAAATATTTTGCACCTTATGAAGAACATACTGCAGACGATGAATTTTACACCAGCAATTACGACCTTTCAAAATTCAACAGTAATTTTTTTGGTGCAGGATTTAGAATTGCACCGCCAAAAGGTGTCTTCAACATGCAACATGTAAATGCATTAGAATTAAGAGTTGGGCATTATAAAAGAAGTGATGGATTAAACTCAAACATTGTTTCGCTGAGTTTAAAGTTTAAGTAAAGCGTTTTAATATTTTTCTTGTTGACTTAAATCATCATTGTTAATGACGAACGTCATCTTCTGAGCTTTTAATGATATATAATTTCACTTATTCAAAACGAAAATTATTTATCATGAAAACGATAATTGCTCCTACCGATTTTTCCTCAATATCTGAGAACGCATGTTTGTATGCAGCAAAAATGGCCGCAGATATTAAAGCGGAACTGCTGTTGTTACATGCAATGGAATTACCCATTGCCGTTGCAGAATATCCTGTTACAGAAGATTTATTTGATGAAGCAGAAATACAAAAAGAGTTAAAAGCGTTAAGGGATAAACTAAATGCTGAAACCAATAATAAAGTTCAAATCAGAATAAAAAATATTCTCGGTTCGCCTGAATATGAAATTGAAGAACTCTGCAAAACAAAAAAACCTTTTGCGGTAGTAATGGGCACACACAGTAATAGCACGCTCGACCGCTTTTTTTTAGGAAGTACAACTGTTTACATTGCAAAGCATTTGAAATACCCCGTTATTAATGTGCCGCATGATGCAGTTTATAAATCAATAAAGAAGATTGCACTGGCTTCCGACTTAAAAGATGTTTATGATTTGCCTGCACATGAAATTGAATCATTTGTAAAATTATTCAATGCAGAATTTGAGGTTTTTTACATTGGAAAAAATAAAAAAGATGTTGACAAGAATACACTCGCAAGTTTATCGCTTGATCATCGTTTGGTTAGCTTAAATCCAAAATTTCATCTTGTAGAAGATGAAGATATTATGCTGGGCGTAACGTCAATTGCAAAGAAACACGATATAGACTTGCTAATTATCGTTCCGAAAAAACATGGTCCTTTCCACAAATCACAGGCAAGAGATTTTATATTTTATTCAGATGTGCCTGTAATGGCAATTCATGAAAACGATTTGAAAGAAAGGTCTTAAGCAAGTTAAATTATTCATATGCGAAAATTTTTCTTGCATCTAATGCGCATGAAGTAAAAACATCGGCTGTTTATTTTCCCCGGGCGTAATAATTATCGACATTTTGAGCTCCGGTGAAACGAAATTACGCTGGCAGGTATTAAATAACGGCGATGATGATATAACTGAATTAGAAAAATTAAAGCAATTATTAATGATGTATAAAGCACTGCAGATATTTTTTAAAGCTACAGCTATACCTGTATTCATTACGCATTGCTGATTTTAAACGTGTTAATTTCAAATAATAAAATACATATAATTGCAATCATTTTGGACGCATACTTCCGAAGAGCTTTTGCAAACATTAAATACATCTGTTAATGGTTTAACGCAGCAGGCAGCTTATCAAAAACAACAACAGCAGAGCAAACTTAAAGTTCAAAAACCTTGGATAAAAGACCTGCTTTTACTTTTATCGCAATACAAAAACCCACTAATATTACTGCTTGTTTTTGCCGTTATACTTTCAACAGTTTTGGGTGAATATTCAGAAAGCCTTATTATTCTCATCGTTTTATTGCTAACAGGCATTTTAGGTTTTTACCAGGAAAGAAATGCAGGAAAAGCCGTTGAACAGTTGCGTCAACTCGTGCATAACAAAGCCGCTGTTAAAAGAGATGGCGTTGAAAAAGAAATTCCTGTTGATGAAGTTGTGCCCGGCGATATTGTTTTATTAAATGCAGGCGATATTATTCCAGCCGATGCATATATTCTTGAAGCCAACGACCTTCATATAAATGAATCGGTATTAACAGGCGAATCATTTCCCGCCGAAAAATTTGAAGGCGAATGCAAAGTAAACGCGCCTTTATCTGCAGTTACAAATGCCGTGTTTAAAGGCACGAGTGTTATCAACGGAACTGCAACGGTGCTTGCCGTAAATACCGGTGATGAAACGATTATTGGCAAAATTGGTTTTTCGCTTCAAAAGGAACAAAATCCCACCGCATTTGAAAAAGGAATTAACAAGTTTGGTTACCTGCTGATGTATTTAACCATAATCATTTCAGTCGCAATCCTGATTATAAATCTTGCTTTGGGTAAACCATTATTTGATTCCATTTTATTTGCACTTGCATTGGCGGTTGGTTTGGCGCCAGAGTTATTGCCGGCGATTGTTACTATTACATTATCAGCAGGCGCAAAAAGAATGGCTGGTAAAAAAGTAATCGTAAAAAAATTAAGTGCTATTCAAAATCTTGGCGAAATAGATATTTTATGCAGCGATAAAACCGGGACAATTACTGAAGGCATCGTGAAAGTAAATACTGCTGTTGATATTGACGGAAAACAAAATGATAAAGTATTGCTATATGCTTTTCTCAATGCATACTTTCAAACAGGTTTTTTTAACCCCATAGATGAAGCGATTAAAAATGCTTCAACAACCATTATACAATCTTATAAAAAATTAGATGAAGTGCCTTATGATTTTATTCGAAAGCGTTTAAGCATCGTTGTTACTGAAAATGATAAACACATTATGATTACAAAAGGCGCTGTAGATAATGTGTTGGCGGTTTGTACAAAAGCAGAGAATACAAACAATAAAACGTTGGTGATAGATGAAGCTTTAAACACATTACTTCAAATACAGTATAAAAAATTTTGTGAACAGGGATTTAAAACGATTGCTGTTTGTTATAAAGATGTAAGCAGCGACCCGGTAATTAATAAAGATGATGAAACGCAAATGATATTTCTTGGATTTCTTGTGTTATCTGATTCACCTAAAAAAGGCATTATTGCATCTATCAATCGTTTAAAAGAAACAGGCATTGCATTAAAAATTATTACTGGTGATAATCGTCTTGTAGCAAATCATCTTGCTTTGCAAATTGGCTTGAATGCGGAAAACGTAATCAGCGGAAAAGATTTGGAAACAATGACTGATGATGCACTGCGCATGAATGTAAGACAGGCAGATGTGTTTGCAGAAGTTGTGCCGGAGCAAAAGGAAAGAATAGTAAAAGCATTTTAGCAAACCGGTCATGCAGTTGGTTATTTGGGTGATGGCATTAACGATGCAAATGCATTGAAAGCTGCAGATGTTGGCATCTCTATTAACAATGCC
>JAICKT010000297.1 GCA_025927795.1 Parafilimonas sp.
CAGCATGTTCTTTTAATGCAGGCATTAGTTTTTCTTTTTTTATTTCAGCATTGCTAACGGGAGCTAACAAGCGCAATAATTTGCTGTTCATGCGGCTTTTCTTTACCAGTAAAACATGTTGATTAAGCTCAGCTTGTTTTGCAGCAGTGCAATCATCAAACAACAAAAGCACGGCATCAATATGTCGTTCAGGTGTTACAGAAAGCACAATCACTTTTTGTTTTATCCATATCCATTTACCACTACCATGTTTAAACCGGCAGCAATGCTCATGCACTGCATTTTCTTTTACTTCATTACATGTTGCTGCATGCAGCGTAGACGATTCGGCAAAAAAAATAAAAGCCTGCAAGTCAACGGGATGCATGTGCTTTATTAAAAATTGCAGATCTCCTTTTATAAATGCTGTTCTCGGGTAACCAAAAACTCTTGTGAAATTACCGGTTAAAAAAGCCGTGCCCATTGTTGTTCCGCAGCGTGTAAAGGCAGCAACTGTGCTTTCGCTAAAATGCAAACTTTCGAGCAGATCAGTGCACACAGTTTTATATATATCATTATACTGAATAAACTGCCGCAATTCATTTTTTACCATATCCCTTTTTCTTTTTCTAAAAATCCTGAACACATAAATGTAATAAAGTAAACACCTTCTTTTTCTGATATTGTTTTTTTAAATGCATTACAATCTGAGATAAAAATAATATAAATGCTTCTATAATACTGCAAACTTGTACCGGCTTTGCGGTGGTACTTTTTAGCGTACATACATTGGCGCTGTAAAAAGATCATGCGAAAAAAATAGAAAAATATAACTGCAGAATTTATGTTGAATTTCATTTATGAAGCTTTATGTTGATTATGGAATCAGCTATGCATAAAGCGCTGCTGTTATACCAAAAAAATTAGGAAGGTGATTTAATATAGGTTACATTTATTTTTTCAATGTCCATATAACAATTCCTCCCGTCCCTTTTTATTTATTCATTATTAAAAATTAAAGATCAATGAAACGGTTCAGGTTTAATGGCTTGCTGTTCTATGCAGCCATGGCATTTTTTTTAACTTCCTGCAGCGGAAACGGAAGTAAAGAAACAAATACAGACACTACTGCTGCTGACACTACTGCAACCAGTACAGTTGTACCGGAGGCAAATACTATCGTTACTTCACCGCAGAATATGATAGTAATAATGCACAAAGTATCCAACTTTGAAAAATGGAAATCTGCTTATGATGAACATGATTCTGCACGGCTGGCAAGTGGCATTCATAATTTTGTGATTGCCCGTGGTGCAGAAGATTCAAACATGGTGCTTGTTGCTTTGAAAATTGATGATACAACAAAAGCAAAAGCATTTGGCAAAGATCCGGGTCTTAAAAAAGCAATGCAGAAGGGCGGCGTAACAGGCACACCTTCTATTTCTTTTGTTACCATGGTGTTTCAGGATACGGCTGATATCGGTTCAGTTTTGCGTGCAAGTTCTACATTTACTGTAAAGGATTGGGACACGTGGCAAAAAGCATTTGAAGATGGCAGACAGCAGAGATTGGATAATGGAATAAAAGACCGGGCTTATGGTCATGATCTTGACGACAACAAAAAAGTAAGCGTGGTAACTGCCTTAACAGATACTGCAAAAGCGTTTGCTTTTTACAAGTCTGATGCGCTGAAAGAAAAAATGAAAGCAGCCGGATTGGTAAGTACACCGAAGCGTTTTCTATATACAATTGTGCAGCGCTATTAAATAATTTTGAAAGTTTTAATAAAAAGATGAAGTAAGTGCTTCATCTTTTTTTATTAGTGTTTGTGCTAAATTAAATTTTACTTAAGGTGAGATAAGAATAATTTCTTCATCAACATAAATTCAGAATAAAAAATTTTTGGTAATACTTTCAAATATTTATTCTTATTGTTTTACTAAGTAAACAATACTTTACTCTTTGATCGTTATTTCTGACGACAGGAGAAATCTCTTTAGTTTTTTTAATGATTTTATAATCAAAAGATGTTTCGTTATCTCGGCAAGACGTGTAATGTGCGATTACTATTTTTACTTTAAGAGCTTACGCTTAGCTCATGTTTATCGCATTTTAAATAAATACAAACACGCTTACTTCTTTTATGTTACTACCAATAAATTAGCTTTGAAGAAATAAACTCGCAGATAATTAATTCGTTTTCTGATTCAGTAGCAACCAGTCCCTCAGACTCAATATACAATGCAATAGATGCAATGCTTTCCGCAACACTTTACCGTTATTTTTCTGCTGCCCACTTACGAATAAGTTTTTACTGTAAGCGCGTGCCTCTTCAATTGATAAAAGTTTTCAGGTTTGGTTTTTAAGGCAGCTTTTTTTTATAATGTTTTATAATCTTTATCGGGAATTAAAACATATTTTTTTTATCAATAATTATTTCTGTCATGTAGTTAATCGTTAACTATTCAAAATACAAAGAATGGTCTTGAAAATTTAAATCTATACGCCAATCTTCTCATTCACAATTTTCAAAATTTCTTTTTCCAGTTCAATTGTTTTGGTTTCAATTTCTTTTCCTTTTAAAATAATTTCATCAACAAAATTTTTATCAGCATATTCTTTTGCATTGATGCGCACATTCATAAACGCGCCCATTACTGCACTGCGCGCGCACAATGCGCCAACACCTGCATCTGAAACAGAATTCGGATTTCCAATTTCAGCCATTGCTTTTATTACGCTCATGCTTTCATAAGCTAATTGCATTACTGTAAATGGAATTTCAATTGCATTTTTTGTTGCTTCCTGTATAGCTTGTGTGCGAACTTTTTTTTCTTCTTCAGTTGATTTTGATAAACCAAACGCAGACATTATTTGATTGAATGCTTTCGTATCTGCATCAACCAATTTCAATAATTCATCTTTATAGTATTGACCTTTATCTGCCCAATCGCTAAACGCTGACCAGCGTTCATCCCAACCTTGTTTATGCGATGAAAGGTTCGCCACCATCGTTCCTAAAGAAATTCCAAGCGCACCAACATACGCTGCAATAGAACCACCACCAGGTGCAGGACTTTCACTTGCTGTTTCATCTGCAAAATGTGTTAGTGTTGTATTGATGAGCTTGCTATCAGATTTATCTTTCAATAAATATTCAATAATTCTTTCTTCAGGATTGAATGGAGTGAGTTCATTAAGACCTAAAGATTTAATTGCAATTCTCACTAATTCTTTTTCTGAAACACCAGTCGAACGTTTTTGTTTTTTCAAAAAATATTTCCCTGCATCAATCATTGATTTCAATGGAACCAAACCAACCAACTCACTTCCTGTTACACGAATGCCGCGTGCATCTGCTTTTTTGCAAACTTCATCAAACGCAATATGCAAAGGCGTTATACCAATGTTGGTTAAGTTCATAGAGATTTGTGCAATACCATATTCTTCAATAAACCAGCCAATAGCTTTTACACTTTTTAAACTGCCCGGAATTGTAATTGGCTTTCCGTTTTCATCTAAAACATTTTTTCCATTTTCTTTTTTTGTTCTGCCGGCTTCACGCACATCAAATGCAATCGCATTTGCACGACGCACAGAAGTTGTATTAAGATTTACGTTGTATGCAATTAAAAAATCTCTTGCACCAATTACGGTTGCACCGCGTTTCGCATCAAACTCACATGGTCCAAAATCAGGTTTCCACTCAGGCAATTTTATCTTTTTAAAAAATCCTTCATATTCACCTGAGCGGATAATAGATAAATTATTTCTGAGTTTATCTTTTTGTGCATGCTCATATAAATAAACAGGAATCTGCAAATCTTCACCTACCATTTTTGCAAGCTGATGCGCATACGTAACTGTTTCTTCCATTGTAATATTGGCGATAGGAATTAAAGGACACACATCTGTTGCACCCATGCGCGGATGCTCGCCTTTATGCCTGCTCATGTCAATTAATTCGCCTGCTTTTTTTATGGCTTTAAATGCAGCCTGTACAACAGCTTTTGGTTCACCAACAAAAGTTACAACGGTTCTGTTGGTTGCTTTACCCGGGTCAACATTTAATAAACGCACACCATCAACGGTTTCAATTTCATCAGTAATTTGTTTGATGATGTTTAAATCATTTCCTTCACTAAAGTTGGGAACGCATTCGATAAGCTGCATAAATTTTTGTAAGATTTTGAATGAAGATAGCAGATTTATATTTAAAATAAGTTTTCAAAACGAAAACTTATAAATTTGCATTATGAACATCATTGCTAAAAAAGCTGTTCTGTTTTATATTAAAAAATATCCAACGGCAAGAATACCTTTATTAGCATGGTATAATGAATTTGTAAGGCAGGAATTTAAAAGTTTTAATGAGCTAAAAACCATTTATGGAAATACAAGTTTGGTAGCAAACGGAAGAGTAATATTCAACATAAAAGGAAATGATTTTCGATTATTAGTTTCGATAAACTTTAAACAATCTGCAGCTTATATTATTTGGTTTGGAACGCACAAAGAATATGATAAGATTGATGTTGAAACTATTAAATTCGATACAAAAATTTTAAACTATAAAATTTGATTATGAACTGGAAAGTAATAAAAACAGAAGCTTATTATAAAAAAGCAATTAAGCGGGCAATGGAAATTTTTCATGCAAAAGAAAATACATCTGAGTCAGACGAACTGGCTTTGTTGTTAGTGCTTATAAAAGATTATGAAGAAAAACATATTCATATACCCGAAATAAATCCAATTGAAATAATCAAACTAAAAATGCAGGAACGTGGTATGAAGGCGAAAGACCTTGAACCGATTCTTGGAAGTAAAGGACATATATCCTCTATACTTTCCGGCAGAAGAGAAATTACTTTAAAAATGGCGCAACGTTTAAAAAATTATTTTCAGTTACCGGCAGAAGTTTTTTTGCATTCGGCTTAATTATTCAGTGCTTCACTTCAGCAACTGTTCTTCAACCACCTCTGCTTTCTTTTTCTTATAGAAAATCATTCCGAGCATCATAATTAAACCGGTAACAATCACAATAAAAAATAAAATGCCGCCCTGTAATTTTTCGGGATGATACGACTCCGGAATTTTATAAAACAACATGATTGTTATTAATCCGCGCGGAATAAAAAATACTTCGGGATACACACTTTCTTTTATAAAAAACCGCAGGTATAAAAAACGAATTACAAAAAGTATTACAACAATTGCGCTGCCAATTAAAATTATATTAGATGAAGCTATTGCGCTTAAATTAATTGAGTAACCAAATATCAAAAAGAAAAATGTGCGTACTAAAAACGAGCTTTCCGCCGTAATGGAATGTAATAAATGCGTGGCTTCTTTTACTTTTTCTGCAGGAAATAATGCATCCAGTTTTGGAAGTTTAATAAGATGCCAGTTGTTCATTAATAAACCAAAAACAAGTATGATGATGAGTGAAGGCAAATTAATAAGCTTGCCTGTTTCATATAAAATAATCAGCAGTGCAAATACTAAAAAAAATTTTACGTTCATGTTTGTTTTGGTAAGAATAATAAACAGCAGCACAGAAAAAATAATTGAAAAAATTACAGCGATTAAAATATGCAGAAAAAAGCCACCTACGGCATGTGCAGAAACAATCTCACTGCCAATAAAATAATTAAAAAGCAAAATGCCGAGTATATCAGAAAGTGATGCCTCATACACCAAAAATTCTTTTTTTCTTTCGGTTAAATGGTGCAGGCTTGGCAGCACGATGGAACTGCTCATA
>JAICKT010000317.1 GCA_025927795.1 Parafilimonas sp.
ATAATTCAGTTAGTGGCAATTCCTGGTTCAATATTAATGAGCCGGTTATCAGAAAAATTTGGTAACCTGAAAGTATTAATGGGCGTGATTTTATTTTGGATATTGATATGTATTGCGGCATATTTTACCGCAACATATAAAATCAACGGAGGCAATCCCGAATATTTTTTTTATGCGCTTTCTGTGGCAGTTGGTTTAGTAATGGGCGGCATACAATCTTTAAGCCGCAGTACTTATTCCAAATTAATGCCTGAAACAAATAATACTGCATCATTTTTTAGTTATTATGATCTCACCGAAAAAATCGCAATCGTAATAGGGATGCTTGCATTTGGATATATTGAAGAACTTACGGGCAACATGCAAAATTCAGTGCTAAGTTTGATTGTATTTTTTGTAATTGGTTTTATATGGCTTTATTCTGCGTTAAAAAAACAAGCAACCAGCAAACAATAGCGCGATTAATTTTGAAGTATGAAATTATATTCAATAGAAACAGGATTTTTTAAGCTTGATGGCGGCGCTATGTTTGGTGTTGTTCCAAAATCTATTTGGCAAAAACTTAATTCACCGGATGAAAATAATTTATGTACATGGGCAATGCGTTGCTTGTTAATTGAAGATGGAAACAGATTGATATTAGTTGATAATGGCATTGGCAACAAACAAAGCGAAAAATTTTTTAGCTACTATTATTTGCATGGCGATGCAACACTGGATAAATCTTTAGCTGCAAACGGATTTAGTAAAGATGATATCACTGATGTTTTTTTAACGCATCTGCATTTTGATCATTGCGGCGGAAGTATTATTCGCGAAGGAGAAAAATTAGTTCCTGCTTTTAAAAATGCAACTTACTGGAGCAACCAGGAACATTGGAACTGGGCAGTTTATCCAAACGAAAGAGAAAAAGCATCCTTTTTAAAAGAAAATATTCTACCCATAAAGGAAAGCGGTCAATTAAAACTTATTGAGGTTGTGAATAGTGAAGATGAAACTTTAAGTGAAACATCATTTACAGAAAATATAAGCATTCGTTTTGTGAGTGGACATACAGAAAAAATGATGTTGCCACAGATAAAATATAAAAACAAAACAATTGTTTTTATGGCTGATTTGCTTCCATCAATTGCACATATTCCTTTACCCTATGTAATGGCTTATGATATGTTTCCATTAACAACTTTGCAGGAAAAAAAATCTTTTTTAACCGAAGCGCTAAACAACAATTATATTTTGTTTTTTGAGCATGATGCAAAACATGAATGCTGCACATTGCATCAAACAGAAAGAGGAATTAAAGAGAATGAAATTTTTAAGTTGGGTGAAATATAAAGCTGTGTGCAGTTAACCGTTCACATTATTACTTCACTCTATCAACGTATTCACCTGTTTTTGTATTAATGCGAATTGTTTCCCCTTCATTTACAAACAATGGAACCTGTACGGTAGCGCCGGTTTCAACAGTTGCATTTTTTAAAGCACGTGTTGCTGTATCACCGCGCAAACCCGGCTCAGTATAAGTAATTTTTAAAGCAATTTTTTCCGGCAATTCTGCACCAATCGGCTGTTCTGTTTCTGTATTAATACTTACAAAAACTTCACCGCCTTCTTTTAAAAACTGCGGTGCATCAACCATATTCTCATTTAAAGTGAATTGTTCAAAAGTATCGTTGTCCATAAAATTGTAGCCGCCTTCATCTTTATATAAAAACTGGTAAGCTTTTTTTTCAACGCGCACAGGAAAAATATTTTCACCGCTGTTCCATGTTTTTTCAATTGTTCTGTTATTATCAACACCTTTTAATTTTGCCCAAACTTTTGCTGCTGCTCTTGCCGTTTTATTTTCGCCAAATTCAACAACAGTATATAAACTGTTATCAAGTTTTAAAATCATGCCGCGTGAAATATCTGCCGTAGTTGCCATAATCAAAATTTAAAGGCGGCAAAAGTAACAATTAAGCCTTAAGAAAAAAACAGTAAAAATAATGCAATATTTATTGTCAGGTTGATGCACTTCAAGGCAACATACATAGTTTAATTAGAGCATTTTGAATTACTAAACCCTTACAGTTTAATTTCTGCTTTTAATTTGCATGAATGAAGCAAAAGCCTTTGCCTGCATCAATGCAGCCATTTCTTGATGGAAAAGTAATTTTAATTGATAAGCCTTACAAATGGACATCTTTTGATGTTGTAAAAAAAATAAGAATATTAACGGGCGTTTCCAAAGTTGGGCATGCGGGCACATTAGACCCACTTGCTACAGGATTATTAATTATTTGTACAGGAAGTTTTACAAAAAAAATTTCATTGTATATGAATATGGAAAAGGAATATACGGGCTCAATTATTTTAGGTGCTTCAACAAAAACTTATGATTTAGAAAGTGCGCCTGAAAATTTTATTGATGTAACAGATTTTTCAAAAGAAAAAATTTATGCAGCAACAGCAAATTTTATTGGTGAAGTTGAACAAACGCCACCTGCACATTCAGCTATAAAAAAAGATGGCAAGCCTGCATATCTTATGGCAAGAAAAGGAAAAGAAATAATATTAGAGCCGAGAAAAATTTATATCTCATCTTTTGAAATCATGGAAATAAATCTGCCTGAAATTAAATTTAAAGTTGTTTGTTCAACCGGAACTTATATAAGAAGTCTTGTAAATGATTTTGGAAAAAATTTACAAACGGGCGCTTATTTAGGCAGCTTGCGCAGAACAAGAATTGGAAATTTTAAAATTGATGATGCGCTAACGCCTGAAAAATTTCAAACAGAAATTGAAGCTATAAAACTGAAATCAGAAGGGCAAACCAATTCCTAATTGCACAGCATAGTTATTTCTTGGAAGTCTTCCTGCATCTTCAAACTCATGATTGCGCCATGTAAAATTTTTAATATTGAGCCAGCCATTATTTTCAAGCCGCGCAGGATCTTTAAGTTTAATGCCCATATCAATTCTTATTAAAAAATAATTAAAATCTAAACGCAAACCGGTGCCAACACCAATTGCAATATCCTGCCCAAGCCTGTTAATATTAAATTCACCATTAGGATTGTTTGGGTCTTTGCGAATGTTCCAGATATTTCCCGCATCAACAAACAATGCACTATTAATATTTACGCTTGTAAAATGCATAAGCTGATAACGATATTCAATATTGCCTTCTAATTGCATATCACCATAACGATCTCTGAATGTTGAAGCAGTATCGCTTAATAACGATGAGCCTAAACCAAGTTGTCGTAAAGACCATGCACGCATACTGTTCGGCCCGCCTGCAACAAATTGTTTAAAAAAAGGAAGCGTTACACCAAAGCGACCTGAACTGTTATAGTTATATCCAACGCCGGCGAGTGCACGCAAAGCCAATGTAGTTTTCTTTAACGGAATAGATTTTCTGTATTCAACAACGCCTTTTATGTATTGATAAATTTTGCTGCTTTTTAAACCGGGCAACCCTGATTCTTCCGCAGAAAAACTTGCATAATTAGTAATGCCATGATTGCCTTTATAAGTAATGGTTAAATTTCCCTGTGCGCTAATTATATATCCGGTATTAAATGAATTGCGTAAAAATGGATTATCCTTAAATGCCTGCACAAGGGAAGGCAAAGTATCAAGTGAGTATAATTCGATGTTTGGAAAACGAACTTGCCATATTTTATTTTTTATTTTCCAGTTATAACCATAATCTGCAACAAAAGATCTTATTCTAAAAAAATCCTGCCTGTCGGAATATGATGCATTTGCACTTATAATTGTTCTTCCAAAGTCTATTCTGCCTGGATGCGTTATTTTAAATGGAATGAAAGCTCTTGGTAAACTATATGTTTGACCCAGTGAAATTTGAAATGCCTGCAACAAAGATTTTGTTTGTGTTTGATTAAAACTAAACTCAACACCATTCGTAAAACTTGTTGTTGACTGCACAGCTTGCCGCCAAACATTTCTATTGAGATAAGTGATATTGAGTGCTAATCCAAAAAAGTTTGATGAGCTTAAAACGTCACCTGTATTGCGGCTTGCTTCAAGATTGTAAGTAATGTTTTGTTTTCTGTCAGGATATAAAAAATAATGAATGTCTATAGAATCACCATGCATTATTGTTCTTGTATCAACCTGTTTCCACGCACCTATTTGTCCATACGTATTAACAGTTTTGTAAAAAAAATCATCATTATAAATATTACCCGAGCGCAAATAATTAAAATGCCTGAAAAGTTTTGGCCTGAACAATCCTTGCTTATAATATACTGTATAACCTCTGTTTGACCAACGCTTAAATTGCTCTATGTTATTTAAAATACTATCCGGAAATTCTGTTATGTGTGTTTCAGGATAATAATAAATATTACCTACACGAAATTTTTGTAAGAACAATGTATCGTTTATTGGAATGGTTGTGTCTGCAAACCTGCGCTGCATAATTGCAACAGAAGCTGTTGGGTTGTTATTTCTTTTTTGTGCTGCATGTTCAATAAGTTCAGCCTGTTCAAAGGGATCTAATGTAAGTTTTAGTAATGCGGTATTTGTAGTATCAACAACAGTTGCAAGATTATCACGATGCAGAAAAAAATATCCTCTTGCCCTGTATAATGCTACCAGCCGGTCTAATTCAGCAGCCAACACTTCTTTTGAATAAGGCGTTTTGCCAGGTGTTATTGCACTTGCTTTTGCATTGTTCTTAGCTACACGTTTCAATATAGAATCCTGCAAGTCATAAGATACTGAATCAATAATTGTTCTTTTTCCTGGTGAAACATTCATAATAACAGTTGTTCTGTATTGTGCAGGTTGATTGCCTTTACGAAAAGTATCAATATAAAATGTATCTTTTAAAGCAGTATTAAAGTAGCCCTGCGAAAAAAGAAAGCTGTTCATAAACCGGCGTGTAGTGCTTAATGTTGCTGTATCAAAAACAGGCGGGTTTTTCAAGGTATAAAATACGCCAAGTTTTTGCAGTCTTCTTGCAAACAAACTATCAGACCAGTAATTAAGAAGATTTTCCTGCAAACGTATTTTTTCATCTTTATCTACTTTACCATCGATGTTTATTTTATTATTGTAAACAAAAGGTGTATCAAGTGGATAATTCTTAACTTTTACGCTGTTGAAAAAAAGAAATTTTTCGCCTGTGCAAGATGAAAGAAAACAAACAATGCCAATAATAAAAATAAAAAGCGCAAATTTTCTGGCTGTTAAAATCATACACAATGCTGAGCAGGAATGAGGTCAAATATATCCAAAGTTTATACCATAAAAAAAACAGGAATACTGAAGATGTTTTTATTGCAGAAGGTGTAAAAACTATAAATGAAATTCTGCATTCTGATTTTAGAATAAAAAAAATCTACGCACTTAAAG
>JAICKT010000083.1 GCA_025927795.1 Parafilimonas sp.
GAGAAATTAATTCAAAATCAATTTTTTCTTTTGTGGTATGATAACTGCATTCACTAATGTTATTAAATGAAGTTCCTGTTATCACAGTTTAGAAAAATAATTTTTATCTGCATTGTATTGCAGCCGGTTTGTTTATGTGCACAACAAAAAGATTTAGATTATTTCCTTGAACAGGGATTACAAAATAGTCCGTTAATAAAAGAAGCCAACAATAATATTTTTCTCAATCGTATTGATAGTTTACGAATTCTTGCATCGTACAAAACACAGGTTAGCGGCATCAGCAATAATTATTATGCGCCAATTATACATGGTTATGGTTACGACGAAATCATAACAAACATTCGCAATTTCAGCGAACAAATAAGTGCAACAAAAACATTTGTTGGTAAAAGAAATTTGCAGATTCAGTTTAATGGAATTCAATTGCTCAACGATTCTATTTCAATCGCTGGTAAAATAACAGAACAGGATTTGCGTCGCACTATTACTGCTGCTTATGTTGCAGCTTATGGCAGTTGGCGGCAATATAATTTCAACAACGAAATTTATAATTTGCTTTCAACAGAAGATACCATTTTAAAAAAACTTACGCAAGCAAGCGTTTACCGCCAGACTGATTATCTTACTTTTTTAGTTACGTTACAGCAACAACATCTTACTATAACACAAGCCAAACAGCAATATCAAAATGATTATGCAACGCTGAATTATTTATGTGGATTGGTTGATACTTCTTTTACGCCCTTAGATTCTCCGCACATTGCATTAAGCCAGCTTCCGGAATACGGTAATTCTATCTTCTATAGGAAATTTATAACCGATAGTTTGTTGTTGAAAAATGCATCACAGCAAATTGGGCTTGCATATAAACCCAAATTAAGTTTTACTGCTGATGGTGGTTATGTTTCATCATTAACTTATACACCGTATAAAAATTTTGGTGTTGGTGCTGCGGTCAATCTCACTATTCCAATTTATGATGGCAACCAGCGCAGGTTGCAATATCAACGCTTAAATATTTTAGAACAAACACGAATTAGTAATCGAGATTTTTATACAGCGCAATATCAGCAACAAATAGCGCAGTTAACGCAGCAGTTGCAAACGACTAATCAAATTATTAATGAAACTAATGAGCAGTTGAAATATGTGCATACTTTAATGGATGCAAACCGAAAATTGTTAATCACTGGTGATGTACGTATTGCAGATTATATAATCGCCATCAGTAATTATTTGAATGCGCAAAACACAATAACACAAAATGTCGTAAAACAATTTCAGCTTATCACGCAAATAAATTACTGGAACAAATAATGAATAAAATTTTAAACATACTTTTTTTGTTTTTGCTTGTCTTCGCAATGCAATCGTGCAAAAGCAATATCGCTGATAGTGCAGATGAAGATATATCGCCTGAAGATGCTGTAACACCTGTTACCACTACTTATCCAACACACGGCAACATAAACGAAACAGTTGAACTGAATGCTACTTCTGCGTTTACTTTAAAAACTTTTGTAAAGTCGAATGCGATTGGATACTTACAATCGTCCAACATAAAAGTGGGTGATTATGTAAGCAAAGGACAAACACTTTTCACTATTAAAACAAAAGAAGCCGTTGCATTAGGCAACACAATAAATAACCTTGATACATCATTGCATTTTGAAGGTGTGACAAGAATTAAATCTCCGAGCAGTGGTTATGTAACGCAATTAACTTTTACAGAAGGAAGTTATGTGCAGGATGGTGAACAGCTTGCAGAAATTACAGACAAATCCAGCTTTGCATTTTTGCTTGATCTGCCTTATGAATTAAAACCGTATTTATCACAAAATAAAACGTTGCAATTGCATCTTGCAGATAGCACAATCTTGCAAGGTTATGTACAATCTGCATTGCCAACAGTTGATTCTGCAGCGCAGACACAACGATACATTATCAAAGTAAAAACAGATAAGCTGATACCTGAAAATCTTATTGCAAAAGTGCAGCTTGTAAAACAGCAGGTATCAAACGCAACATTACTTCCGAAGCCGGCAGTATTAAGCAATGAAGAACAAACAGAATTCTGGATAATGAAATTATTGAATGACAGTGTTGCTGTAAAAACGGATATTAAAAAAGGAATTGAATCAGGAAGTAATATTCAAATTCTTGAACCGGCATTGAATGATAGTGATAAAATAATTCTTACAGGAAATTATGGTTTGGGCGATACGGCGAAAATCAGTATTATAAAGTGACAACAGACCTGTCAGGTTTTTAAAACCTAACAGGTCTTAAAACATGAACAACTTCTTCACCACATATAAAAATCCCATCACCGTTCTCATCGTCATCATTTTGCTTGGCGGTGCGTTTGCATATTCAAAAATGCAAACAGCCTTGTTTCCTGAAATTACATTTCCTAAAATAAAAGTGATTGCAGATGCAGGTCAGCAGCCGGTTGATAAAATGATGATTACTGTAACAGGTCCACTTGAAGAAGCAATAAAACAAATACCCGATTTACAAACCATCCGCAGCACAACAAGTCGTGGCAGTTGCGAACTTTCTGCGTTCTTAAACTGGAATGCAGATGTTGACCTGGCACAGCAACGCATTCAATCAAAAATCAGTGAGATAAGTAAC
Organism: Parafilimonas sp.; assembly: GCA_025927795.1. GTDB lineage: Bacteria > Bacteroidota > Bacteroidia > Chitinophagales > Chitinophagaceae > Parafilimonas. The sequence goes on from JAICKT010000083.1 coordinate 2,641, forward strand.
ACGCTGCCAGCCGGCGTGAACATAACGGTTCAACGTATGAATCCATCTATTTTACCTGTGATGGGTTATTCATTGGAAAGCCATACACGCACACCGATTGAAATGAAACTGCTTGCGCTATATACCATTAAACCATATTTATCAAGAGTGGAAGGTGTATCAGAAGTGCGTGTGATTGGTGGCAAAACCAAAGAGTATGACGTTGTGTTGAATCAGCAAAAAATGAATGTACTTGGAATCACACCAGATGTTGTAAGCAATGCCATCGCACAAAATAATATTATACAATCGAACGGTTACCTGAACGATTACAGGCAGATGTATTTAACCATTACTGATGCTTCTGTAAATTCTTTGCAGCAGTTACAAAACATTGTTGTAAGCAATCACAAGCGTATCGTTTTATTAAAAGACATCGCTGATGTGAGCATTAACAACGCAAAAGAATATGTAAAGATTAATGCAAATGGTCGCGAAAGTTTATTGCTTGCTATCATCAAACAACCAAATGCAAATCTTATTGACCTTTCAACGCAAATGGAAAAACAGGTAAGTGCCTTACAAAAAATTTTACCGAAAGATGTTACCATCAAACCATATTATATACAGGCAGATTTTGTAAACGAAGCTGTAAAAAGTGTTACAGATAGTTTATGGATCGGTTTGGTGCTTGCGATTATTGTTGCCATAATTTTTTTACGTTCATTCAAAGCAAGCAGTGTTATACTTGTAACTATTCCGGTTACATTACTTCTAACACTAATTGTTTTATATGCAACCGGCGAAACATTAAATATAATGACGCTTGGTGCAATCGCCGCCGCCATTGGTTTAATAATAGATGATGCAATTGTTGTGGTAGAACAAATACATCGAACGCATGAAGAAAACCCTGATGAATCATCCATAACACTTGTACAGAAAGCAATTAAATATTTGTTTCCTGCAATGGTGAGTTCATCATTAAGCACCATTGTAATTTTTCTTCCGTTTAAATTAATGAGTGGTGTTGCAGGTGCTTATTTTAAAGTGCTCACCAATACAATGCTCATAACATTGGTGTGCTCATTTTTTGTTACATGGCTTGCATTACCGGTTATTTATTTATTGTTTTCAAAAGATAAAAAGCCGAAAGCCGAAAGCTCAAAGCCTAAAACTCACAGCGTAAAAAATCAGCGATGGGTTTCATTCTTCATTCATAATTCATACATAAGTTTTGCTTTTATTATTGCATTGATTGTTGCCATCATTCTTATCTATCCAAATCTGCAAACAGGTTTTTTACCTGAGATGGATGAAGGCAGTATTGTGCTGGATTACACATCGCCGCCGGGAACATCGCTTGCAGAAACAGACCGCATGTTGAATGCAATAGAAAAAGAAATTGTAAAAGTTCCTGAAGTAGAAGCATATTCAAGACGAACAGGAACGCAAATGGGTTTTTTTATTACAGAACCCAATACCGGCGATTATTTAATTCAATTAAAAAAGAAAAGAAGCCGCAGCACAGATGAAGTAATTGCAGACATTCGTAAACGCGTAGAAAGCACACAACCCGCACTGCGCGTGGATTTCGGGCAGGTGATTGGTGATATGCTTGGCGATTTAATGACATCAGTTCAACCGATTGAAGTAAAAATTTTTGGCAATGATGTAGCTACTTTGCAAAAGTTTTCGCAACAGGTTGCATCAGTAGTTGAAAATGTAAAAGGCACTGCAGATGTATTTGATGGCATCACGATTACCGGTCCAACTATAAACATTCAACCTAATAATATAAACCTTGCACAATATGGAATTTCACCAATAAGTTTTCAATCGCAATTGCAAACTGCGCTGGAAGGAAACGTTGCGGGAAATGTGTATGATAAAAACCAGTTGACGGACATACGCATGATGTATGCAGGCAGTAATACACGCAGCCTTGATGAAATAAAACAGATGCAGATTTTTTTACCAAATGGTCAATTGAAATCTATTGCGTCTTTGGCAAATGTGCAGCTTGATTCAGGTGAAGCGGAAATACAACGTGAAGACATGGAGAACATGGGCGTTGTTCAAGCAAGATTGGATAATCGTGATTTGGGAAGCGCTATAAAAGAAATACAGCAAAAAGTTTCAAAACAAATATCATTTCCGCAAGGTTATAGCGTTGAGTATGGAGGCGCTTATGCAGAACAACAACAATCATTTCATGAACTGCTCATTATTCTTATAACAGCAAGTTTACTCGTGTTTGGTGTAATACTTTTTATGTTTAAAGATTATCGCATCGCACTTATAATTTTATTAATTGCAGTGCTTGGTATTGCCGGAAGTTTTATGGCCTTATATTTTACCGGCACGCCATTAAACGTAGGCAGTTATACAGGTTTAATAATGATCGTTGGCATCATTGGCGAGAACGCGATTTTTACTTTTCTTCAATTCAGAGAATCATATAAAGAAACAAACAATGCAGGCGATGCAGTTGTATATGCAATCTCAACACGGCTTCGTCCAAAACTTATGACAGCAATCGGTGCTATCGTTGCACTAACACCAATTGCACTCGGCATTGGAACAGGAGCGCAATTACATCAGCCATTAGCCATCGCTGTTATTGGCGGATTTATTTGTGCGTTGCCTTTATTGTTGATAGTGTTACCAACATTTATAAGAATGATGTTTAAGAAGAAAGCAAGAAGTTAATAGAAAGCGTTTAGCATTATGTAATGAAGCAATAAAATTTTGTAAGTTGTGTGCAATTAATTTGCTCATTAATGATTTTAGTACAGACTTTTAGCTACAGTGGTAAGTTTATTATAGCATGAAATTATTAATAATTTTTATTTTAATAGCAATGCCCGCTACAATAATTTTTGGACAGCACTATCTTTTTTATTTGCATGGTCAGATTGTAGAAGAACAAGGTGCAAATGCAGTTGATACGATTAATGGGTTTGGCGCATATCAGTATGAAGATATATTAAATGCTTTTCGCAAAGCAAATTTTACTGTGCTTAGTGAAGTGCGGCAAAAAAATACTGAGCCGTCTGGTTATGCTCATAAAATTGTAAATCAAATTGACAGCTTAATCGCTAAAGGCGTTCAGCCAAATGATATAACAGTAGTTGGGGCTTCAAAAGGCGCAATTATTTCAATGCTCATTTCATCTTATCTAAAAAATAAGGATGTGAACTTTGTATTTCTTGCAGGATGCAATAATGATATTTTAAAACGTTTTTCTGAAATACAATTTTGCGGAAACATTTTATCTGTATATGAAAAAACTGATTATATCGGGCATTCATGTTTAAATTTTAAACAAAACTCAAATCAGGCAATTCCACACTATAAAGAGATAGAATTAAATACAGGACTTAAACACGGGTTTCTGTATAAACCTTTGCCTGAATGGATGGAGCCCGCAATTAAATGGGCTAACAAAAATTATGAATAAAACTGTTATTTCCCACAAAAGAACGCTATAATTCTGTAATTATCGGGGTATCAAAAAAAATTTTGGGATGAAAAAAATACATTTACATTTGTGGTGTACTACTTAACTAATACACTAATGATTGAAGTAAAAAACCTTTCTTTCGGTTATAAAAAAAGAAAACCATTATATAAAAATCTAAACCTGCAATTACCTGTTGGAAGTATTTATGGTTTGCTTGGAAAAAATGGCGCCGGTAAATCAACCTTGCTTAAAAATTTTACTGGTTTGTTATTTCCAACGCAGGGAGAATTACGGGTAAATGGTTTTACGCCAAAAAAAAGATTGCCATCTTTCTTACAAACAATTTATTTTATTCCTGAGGAAGTGTATGTGCCTTCGCTTACAATAAACGGGTATAAAAAATTATTTGCTCCGTTTTATCCTTTGTTCAACGAAGATCAATTTCATAATTATCTTGATTTGCTTGATGTGCATGATAAAGGCAAACTGAGAACATTTTCGTTTGGTCAGCAAAAAAAATTTGTAATAGCTTTTGCACTTGCCTGTAATACAAAAATTTTGTTGTTAGATGAGCCGACAAATGGTTTAGACATTCCTTCTAAAATAAAATTCAGAAAACTGATCGCTTCTGTTTTTACAGAAGATAAAATGATTTTTATTTCTACTCACCAAATACGTGACCTTGATAATTTAATCGACAATGTAATTATAGTTGACAATGGTGAATTGCTTTTGCAAGCGTCGCTTAGTGAAATAGAAAAGAAACTAAGCTTTAAAGTAGTTGATGAAATGCCTCGTGAAAATGAAGTGCTATATGCAGAACCATCATTAAAAGGAAGTGTGGTTGTAGTTGAAAACAAAACTGGCGAAGAATCAAAAATCAATCTTGAATATTTATTTAATGCGGTTACAGAAAATCCGGTAAAAGCGAAATCACTCTTTAATACTAAATAACTTTTATGAGCGATACTTTCAGTGCAAAACGATTTGTTTTATTATTAAAAAAAACAATTGCAGAAAGGCCCATGCAAACAATTGGCGTTATGGTTTTGTGGCTTTTAATGTCGCTCATATTATATGTTGCGGCTAAAAAGTTGTCTGGTTTTGGTGCTGCACAAAATCTAACATTTATATGGGGTTTGGCCGGCGGCGAATTTTTTATTTCCTCGTTTATGTTTGGATATTTTAGTACAAATGCAAACGGTTCTTCTTATCTAACATTACCAGTTTCATTCTTAGAAAAATGGCTTTGCGCAATTTTAATAGCAGGCATATTGTATCCAATTATTTTCTTATTATTTTTTCACGGAATAGATACTGCTTTTGTTGCTGCCTATCATAATAGCCTTGATAAAACATCTGTATTCTACCAGCAGCAATATGAAAGCGTTTATACATTTAGCCTGAATGGTATGGTTGCACAAAAAGTGTATTCTTTGTTTCTTGCGTTTGGCGGTGCTATGTTAACAGGCAGTCTATATTTTAATAAAATTGCTCTTATAAAAACAGGAATAAGTTTGACCTTACTTTTCCTGATAATTTTCGGTGTAAACTGGTTAATGGCAAGTACTTTATTTCAGAATATAAATGATGCTGGTCCGTATGATCATGTAACATTAGCAGTTGGCAAAGAAACCGGAACACTAATATTGCCTACAAACCTCGAGCATAACTTTCACACCGGGATTGATTTTGTAATGCCTGTTGTTTTGTGGTTCCTTCCGCTATTACGTTTAAGAGAAAAAGAATTTTAAATTACTTGCATGGAATTTAAAGAAAATCCGGCAATTTATATACAGATAGCAGAATATGTATGCGAGCAGATTTTATTAAAAAAATGGAAGTTGGGTGATAAAATAATCAGCATAAGAGAAATGGCTATACAAATTGAAGTAAACCCAAACACGGTTCAACGGGCTTATGATTTATTGCAGCAACAAAATATTATAACTAATAAAAGAGGCATTGGATATTTTATTGAATACGATGCAATGGAACGCATACTCAGTTTTAGAAAAGAACAATTTATAGAAAATGAATTACCGGTTTTTCTGCGCAATATTTTTTTATTGAAGATGGATTTTAAGGATATAAAAGTGATGTACGATCAATTCGTAAAAGACAATTTTAAAAAATAGGATATGAAGTTTACAACTAAAATATTATTGATACTTTTTATTGTGATGATTGCCGGTTTGTTTGCATCAAACATTATCTTAAAAAGACAATACGATGCTCTTGATAAAAATGATATTTACTGGACATACAATAAAATACTTGAAAAGCCTTTTAAATATTTAAATATTACCGGCGGAAACGAAACAAATATTTTTTTTGAACAAAGTGATAAACCATCTGTTCGTTTGTTACAGGAATGGGTTAATTATCATCATGGCAAAGTAAAAGCAAGTGTAAAGAATGATACTTTGTTTTTGAACTTTGATTATGCACCTGCTGATCCATTTGAAAAATTTTGGCTGAAAAATGCTGCGCCTGTAAGAATCTTTGCGCCGCAACTTTTATCTGTAACAGGTAATAATATAAATTTTGAAATGCATAGAGCTAAACAAAAAAGTATTGTTGTAAATATCACGGGTAGGTCAAAATTTGAAATAGAAAGTATGTACCCTGAAATGGATTCCATTAATGTTACACAAAGGGATTCATCTGAAGTTGTATTTGAAATGTCTCCTGATTATAGAAAAAAACCAAATGAAACTCAACCCCAGGGAAAAATACAACTTCATAGTTCGAAAGGTATTTTGGTAACGCTCAAAAATGAAGAGCAAAATAATTTTGATGAAAGTATGTCAATAATATCTGTTAAGGCAAGTATTAAAGACCATTCACTACTTGATGTAGGTCATGCACAAATTAAGGATCTCAATATTAATGTTTCAGATAGTTCTGCAATTATACTTTCAGGAGCTGCATTAAAGAAATTAATGCAGCGCCTTTAAATAATAAACCCAAATAAATCTATACCCAATAAAAGGTGATTTAGATACACATAAAAATTTCAATTCATACTAACAGCCCATGCAGTTAATTTCCTATGAATTCGTACCGCCGGGGTGACCAAAGAATTCACGGCTATTTATATCATAAAAATTTAAACCGACAAACAATGAGCAACTATTTTTGTTGCCGCTAAACATTGAAGATTTTTAAATCATCATACGCAACGCATAATCGAATCAACTTGATTTATTATCTTTCAAGCGAAAATAAAATTGTCATATAATTAAAAGATTGCTGAAGCTTGTAATCATACATAACAATAATTATAAAACACCATCATGTCAAAACACAATCAATCATCACGCAGAAAATTTTTACAGCAAATAGGCGCTACAAGTTTGCTGGCAGCAACATCACCATTAGCCAGCCTCGCCGCAAAAGAAAAAGCAGAAGAAAGAACTTTATTTTATGAAAAGAAAATTTCGTCAGCCGATAACATACGTCTTGGTGTAATTGGTTTTGGCATACAAGGACATTCTGATCTTGGAACTGCTTTAAAAGTTCCCGGTGTTCAACTGGCAGGTATTTGTGATCTCTATACAGGCAGACTTGAGAATGCAAAAGAAATGTATGGTAATGATCTTTTCACCACAAGAAATTATAAAGAGCTTTTAGATAAACCTGATATTGATGCAGTAATTATTGCTACTACGGATTGCTGGCATTCAACAATAACAAAAGATGCGTTGGCAAAAGGCAAAGCGGTATACTGCGAAAAGCCAATGGTATATAAAATAAGCCAGGGACCTGGTGTAATAGAAGCACAAAAAAAATCAGGCAAAGTATTGCAGATAGGCAGTCAGCGTGTAAGCAGTATTGGTTTGGCAAAGGCAAAAGAATTATTGGCTGCCGGTGAAATAGGAAAACTGAATATGGTGAATGCCGTGTACGACAGGCAGGGTTCTATTGGTGCATGGGAATATACAATACCCGACGATGCGAATGCAGAAACAACAGACTGGGACGAGTTTATAAAAGTAACGGAGAAGATGCCGTATGATTCAAAAAAGTTTTTCTGGTGGCGCGCATTTAAAGAAGTAGGTACAGGCGTTGCCGGCGACTTGTTTATTCACCTGTTAAGCGGTACACATTTTATGACCAATTCAAAAGGACCAGAAACTATTTACAGTACAGGTCAGTTGAGTTACTGGAAAGACGGGCGCAACATGCCTGATGTAATGAGTGGTGTTATGCAATATCCCGATTCACCGGAGCATCCTGCATTTCAATTAACGCTGCAGGTAAATTTTATCAGCGGCACCGGCGGAGAAGAACTGATACAACTTGTGGGTTCAGAAGGCATTATTATCGTGAAGGGGAATGATCTTACAATAAAGCATAGCATTATGCCAGAAGCGCCGGGTTTTGGCGGCTATGATTCTCTATTTACTTTTTCTAAAAGCATGCAGGCGCAAATGCAAAAAGAATATGATGCAAAATGGACAACCGCTCAAAAAACAAAACCAACAAAAGATGATCTCATATTTAAAGCGCCTCCCGGTTACAGCGATCATTTAGATCACTTCACTAATTTCTTTGATTCGGTAAGAACAGGCAAACCAGTTGTAGAAGATGCTACATTTGGTTTCAGGGCTGCGGCACCTGCGTTATCGTGCAATGAAAGTTATTTTCAAAAGAAGATTATAAAATGGGATCCTGTTGAAATGAAGCTGGTGTAGTTAAAACTAAAATTAAAAATAAGAATTCACTTTCCGGAACGTGTTGGCATCGCCGCGCACAACGCATTATTAGATGCGTGCAATTTTTATTTTTATAATGCCAATCGTTCGCTTAAGCAAACTGATATGGGACGAAATACTAATACAGTTCACGGATGAAACTAAGTGCAATCAAAACCAATCTGCAGGAAATTTTGCCGCTGCGTAATTTGTTTTTGCAGGAAAACAATTTTCAAATCAGGTATAATGCACAGCATGAACGTGGCTGGAGCGACAGTTATCTTATAACACATAACGAAGAAAAAATCGGCTACGGTGCTGTAGCGGGAAAAGACAAGATCCCCGACAGAGATTCTGTTTTTGAATTTTATATTATTCCTTCTTTCAGAAAATTAGCTTCGCCTGCTTTTTTAGAATTAATATATGCTTCAAAAGCATCTTATATTATATGCCAGAGTAATGATTTATTATTATCGTCATTGTTGTTCGAATTTACACAAAACATAAATGCAGATACTATTTTGTTGCAGGAAGATTTCACGTCATCTATTTCTATTGAAAATATTATTTTCAGAAAGCGCAGTGATAATGATATTGTGTTTGAACATAAGGCAGAACCTGTTGGTGATTATGTTTTAGAATTGAATAAAGAAGTAGTGGCAACCGGCGGATTTCTTTTGCATTATAATATGCCTTTTGCTGATTTATATATGGAAGTAAGAGAAGATTGCAGAAGAAAAGGTTTTGGAAGTTATCTTATCCAGGAAATAAAAAAACAATGTTATCTCGCCGGCAGAGTTCCTGCTGCGCGTACGGGTTTAGATAATATCGCCTCAAGAAAAACGCTACTAAAAGCAGGTTTTAAAATTGCAGGCTTTATGCTTTTGGGAAGTATTAAAAAATAAACGTTGTAAATTTTAAATAGACATGGTTCGTATCGACACGAATCATCGCGATGGCATCGTCCGTAACCATAGCGTTGGACAATGCAGAGCGAAAAATAATCTTCTACTCTTTCAGCAACCATATCCAAACTTTGCTGTGCATGGGCATGATGCTTGCCATGTGGTTTAGCATGCCTGCATTTTGTTGCGTTGCATTTTGCACAGGGATATCAGAAATAAATATTCTATCCTGTTTCGGAAATGCATCCATGTTTTGGAAACGCCAGATCACGGAAGAATCTGCATGCATGGCTGCAAGATCATTGCGTATTTGCCGTTGCGTGTTATATGCATCGTCATCGTGCAATAATGAATAAAAGCTGCTGTACGGCGTTTTTGAAGGATCAGATAACCAGGGCGCAGGCATATCAAAGTTTGCTAAAAAATCCTGCGGTCCGGAGAGCATAATAACTTTATGAACTTTGAATGCATGCCCGATATAACTTACATGTCCCGCGCCCTGCGAATGCCCGGCAAGTGTAACACGTTCCCATATTATTTGTTCTTCATGATCCAGAAAATTATTCCAGCCTTCTTCCGGTCTTGTCTTTGCAAGATATATTACCAGTTGGGTGATGCGGTTAACGATACTGTTTAATGAATCTACATGAACGGAGTCAGATACAGGTGTACCGAAATCAAGCTCCTGCCTGAATTTATTAAAAGCTGCTTTGTCTGTACTGTTTATAAAAGTTGCGGTATTACGGTTATTAGGATAGTCAATGCTGATAGCATGATAACCTTCGAGCACTGCAACACTGTCAAAAGATTTCATTGCTTCAGCAGGTCCTGTAGTTCCGGGAATACTGATCAGTAATTTTTTTCCGGAAGTGTTGCTCATATTAACGGTAACAAAATGACCGCTGTGTATTTTTTCAATTCCCGGGTAAGTGCTGTCCGGGCTAATGTAATAATTTTTTATCTGCGCAAAGCACACATTAAGTGACATGAAAATTGCGAACAAAAAACTAATAGTGATTTTCATTTTAGATTAGTTAAAAGCTTTGGCTAAAGTAGTACGAAAGTTAGTACACAAAATCTGCGGAGAAAGAAAATAAAAATAAACATTTATAACGCATCGTCCGCTTAGGCGAGACGATGCTGGACAAAAGCGAATACATCGGGAATTAAAGATAGTATGAATAAAAAAATAATCCCTTAACCTTTGAAGTGAACTATATATATTTATAAAATGTTATTTAACTGTTCAAAAGTCTTAATTGTTTTCACGTTTATTATAAATTAAGGAATAGTTTTATATACCGTCTGCTTGTAAAATCATGAACTCAATCTTAGATTTACTACAATCCGCTCCGATAATTTCGTTTATAATTGCTGGCTTAGCCTTATTGTGCAGCATCTATTTTTTCAAGAAGAATAGAGAGCTGTCTAAAATAATATTTGAATATCAAAAACAA
>JAICKT010000493.1 GCA_025927795.1 Parafilimonas sp.
AAGAAACGACAACAGGAAATTGACGACTCTCTGCAAAACGTTGCACTGCTTAAGAAACAAAGACAAAAAGAAATTGATGACTCTTTGCTGACTGTTGCAAACATCGCCAAGCAAAAAAGGCAACAGGAAATTGATGACTCTTTAAAAAATGTCGCAATCATAGCAAAACAAAAACAACAGCGGTATGATGATTCAGTAAAGATTGCAAAGAAACGACAGCAACAAATTGATGACTCGCTGCAAAACGTTGCGCTTATCAAAAAACAAAGACAAAAACAAATTGATGATTCTTTACTAAACGTTGCAAACATCGCGAAGCAAAAAAGACAAAAGGAAATTGATGATTCAATAACAAATGCGGCAAACATTGCAAAGCAAAAACAACAGCGTTATGATGATTCGGTAAAGATTGCTAAGAAAAGACAACAGCAAATTGCTGATTCGTTGCAAACAGTTGCACTTATTAAAAAGCAAAGGCAAAAACAAATTGATGATTCATTACTAAACGTTGCAAACATTGCAAAGCAAAAGCGACAACAACAAATTGATGATTCTTTAAAAACAGCAGCGATTGTAGCAAAGCAAAAACAACAGCGTTATGATGATTCAATAAAAATTGCAAAGAAGCGGCAGCAGCAAATTGCTGATTCTCTTCAAACCGTTGCACTCATTAAAAAACAGCGACAAAAACAAATTGATGATTCATTACTAAACGTTGCAAACATTGCGAAGCAAAAAAGACAACAACAGATTGATGATTCTTTAAAAACTGCAATGCGAAAACAGCAACAAGTTAAAGACTCGTTACAAAAAGTAGCAGATATTTCAAGAATAAGACAGCAGGAAATTGCAGATTCCTTAAAAATTGCTGCAGGAAAAAAACAGCCCGTAACTGATACATCGAAAACCACAACTGCAAAAGCACAGGTTGATAAAAGCAAAGCGCTTGTGCAAAGAGATAATGTGCTACTGCAAACTTATCACATCACAAACCCTGATATATTAATTGAATTGTTTGACAACGCAGAAATTGATGGAGACAAGGTTAGCGTATTTCACAACAACCAGGTAATAATAAATAATCAGATGTTAACGCATGAACCCATCGTATATAAAGTGCACGCAGATTCATCAAACCGCATGCATGAGTTTATATTGGTTGCTGAAAATTTGGGTACTATTCCTCCAAACACTGCATTGATGCGTGTTACAGCAGATAAACAGGTTTATAAATTATCTGTAAAAACAGATCTTAAAACCAACGCAAAAATTGTTTTTTATTATGACGGAAATTAAAAAAGTTCAGCACTTGCTGAACTTACGTGTATAGTTGGTTTGTGTAAAACGCAATTAAACAGCGGTCAATTCTGTTCTACTAATTTCAGGTTCCCATTCCTTCATAAGTTCATTAATCTTTTCATTTTCCCAATCACCCAATGCATATTGTTTTAAAGTGAAGCCTTTTTCTTCATCTTTAAATACCAGATATTCTTCTTTGTCTGCTTTTAATTTATACCAAACAGAATTGCGCTGAAGACGAAACGATTTTTTATCTCCAACATATTCTTTTGTTTGATTTTTATCCAGGTAAGTAATTTTTAATTTGCCTCCCGGCAATTCACTAATCTCTGTTATATAAATACGCCCCCAGCGTAAACGCTCGGTTAAATAAAACGCAAATAAAGCAAGTCCTGCTAAAACTGTCCAAAGAGATTCTGTACCTAAGTAGCCAATAGCAATAACAAAACTGGCGAAGATTAAAGGGCCTACAAGTGTGGGTTTAATGCGTTCAAGATAGTTCTTGCCATTTAGGTGGATGAAAATTTGGTTGCGCATAAGAAATACTTTTTATTGTTGTTAATGTTCGCGCCTTTTCAGTAAAATCTACTGATTGCAATAAGATTTTAAAATAGAATTATTTCAATAAAATAAATTTTTAGATGAAAGGGGCTTTACGATTTTAATACGGAAATTTTTTTGATACGTAAATTAAAATCAGATTAAAGATAATAATTAAAAACAAATAAGGATGTTTGAATTAAAATTTTTGAAGCGGCCATATTTATTCTGCCCCAATTATTGACCATTATTCATTAAATCAGTGTCATTAATTTGATCTTGGTTATTATTGCTTCTTTTGAAAAGCGAAACATCAAACTTTCCAAACCTATAATTTATATTAAGACGCAAAACCTGCGGGTCTCTTCTGCGTTCTGAAGTTTGCGTAAAATAAATTGACTGTGCATAGCCGCGATATTTTTCAGTTCTGAAAATATCACTCATGCCAAGTGTAAGCGAAAGACTGTTGCCACTTTTCCATGTAAAGGTTTTTTGAATAGCAGCATCAACGCCATACCGCGGAAAAATATATCCTTGTGCAGTACCTATAAATCCACCGCCAAAACCTCCTCCTCTGCCGCCACCATTACTTCCGCTAACACTTGCACTACTTGCCGGTAATACCGTTTTCGCCTGGTAATCTCCTGATAGCTGTATGTTTAATCCTTTGGCTATTTTAAATGTATTATTCATTTTGGCAAACCAGCTTAACTTCTGGCTGGTAAATCCTTCACCAAGATTATTGCCGTTTATTTTAGAATTATAAAGATTTACATTAAGCGTCATATCCCATATTTTCATAAGCGTTATGCGGTTCGTTAATTCAAGACCATAAGTAATACTGTTGTTTGCATTTGCATACGTATTAAACACAACGCTGTCAGAAGTTTCAGGTGTGCTGCCATTTAATGCTTTGTATTGAAAACGCGTAATAAGATCTGTGCTGTATTTAAAGTATGCACTCATTAAAAAGTTAGCGCCTTTTTTGTAAATATTATTATAAGACAGTTCAAAAGAATTTGTAAACTCAGGTTTAAGCGCCGCATTACCCACACTTGGGTTTTGCGGATCACTGTAATCATAAAAAGGAATTAACTGGAAAAAATTAGGGCGATTTATACGGCGGCTATAGTTGATTTGA
>JAICKT010000069.1 GCA_025927795.1 Parafilimonas sp.
AATATCGCTGTAAAACGGCTGAAAATTATTTGTTACAACAACGTAAATATATTTCCCATCTTCATTGAAAACCGGACTGGAGCAATTATAAAAACCACTTGTTGCCTGTTGTAATTTTTTGTTTTTATAATCGTAAATAAAAACAGTGTTATGCTGATTTTCTATATCTCTTGCATAAGTAAACCAACGGCTGTCAGGAGACCAGCTTACAGTAAAAGGCTCAAGCGCGCCTTGTGTAAAGGCTAAAGCCTTATCTACATCTGTTGTTTGCCCGCTTGAAATGTCATACACTTTTATGTGCATTGCTTTGTCAATAAACGCAAGCTTTTTATTATCAGGCGACCAAAATAAATTGTACCTAAAACCAGCACCATAATCTGTTAATTTTTTTTCGCTGTTTTCTTTATAAGGATCTTTAATCCATAATTCATATTCGCCTGAAGAATCACTCCAATAAGCAATTGTTTTTCCATCAGGTGACCAGGCAGGATAACGCTCTGCAACACCTGAAGTGCGTGTGAGATCTTTTACATAACCATCTTTCGCAGGCACTGAAAAAATATCGCCTCTCGCTTCAACCAAAACACGATTTCCATCCGGACTTATTGAAACGTGCTGAATCATTTTTTCAACGCTCTCCATTTTTGGTTTCAGCATTGCATCATCTGTAACAACATTTACATTAACTTCTTTTTGTTTTTGTGATGATAATGACCAGAGATATAATTTTCCGCCAGCTTCATACACAATATCATCAGGACCCAGTGAAGGATAATGCACATCGTAATCTGTAAATTTTGTAAGTTGTTCAAATGATTTTTTTGTGAGATTGTAACGCCACAAATTCATTCTTTCTTCTGGTCCTTTATCGCTTAAGAAATAAATATAGTTATCATGCCACATAGGAAATTCATAACCAACGTCGCTTGGCTGCGAAATATATTCAGCAGTATTTGTTTGAAAATTATATACACAGATATCTGCCTTCCAGCCGCCGCGATAACGTTTCCAGTTTCTGCCAACCTGTGAGCGAAACACAAGTGCCATCTGTTTTCCATCAGGAGAATAAGAACCAAATTCCGCATAAGCAAAAGGTAATTTTTCGTCCGCACCACCGGTTGCAGCAACTGTATAAAACTGATCGAATCTTGCTTTGCCGCTTTCTCTTATTGAAGCAAATAAAACACGCTTTCCATCATTTGTCCAGTCAACAACTCTATCAGGAAAACCATGTTCTGTTAAACGAACAGGCACGCCACCATTTGAAGGAATTACATATACATCACTGTTGCCATCATAATTTCCGGTAAATGCAATTGACTTACCATCAGATGAAAATTTTGGATATGATTCAACACCGGGAGGTGAGCTTAATTTTAAAGCTGTACCGCCATCTTTTGAAATGAGCCAAATATCATTTGCATAAGAAAAAACAATTTGTGTTGAAGAAACATCAGGATAACGAAAAAGTCCTGCATCAATTTGTGCAAATAGATTATAACTAAAAACGCAGCAGATGAAAAATGCTAATATTCTTTTCATAAACAGAAGTTATGTGTGTACAAATATTCAATATGATTTTTATCAATCAAAATAAACTTTAGTAATTATTATGAAAGGCAATATTGTAAATTAATTGTGATGCAAATAACGCAACTGATAATAATCACTAAACCTATACGATTTAAAATTTACTCCTGATATAAATAATACCGAAATTGAAAATTAGTGTACTTGCAAAGACAATAAGGTACACTACTAAAAGAGAAACGATTTTTATATACTCATATAAGGTATGCCGATAATATTTTAGTAACTGCACCGTTTGGTGGTTTATATTTGTTGAAAATCCTAAAGTTTATTCCATGAATTACCAAGAATTAATATTAGCCAAAACCGATTGTATTAAATTATCTACTACAGAAATTGATCTTTTGGTACAGCAATTTTTAAGCTGATACAATACTATAAATTCTCTTTACATAGTTTGTTAATTACATCTTTGAGCGGTAATAATCATCTTTATCTTCCAAAACTTTTTTCCATTGCCGCTGATGACTATCCTGCCATTTTTTATCTGGCTGAACAAACCAGTTTACTTTCTGCAACTGTTCTTTTATAAAATCTCTTTGTTCAGGATGAACATATAACGGATGCTGATAAAACCATTGCTTGTCTTTAATAAGCGTTTGCCAGAATTCATTAAACGATGAGTAAGTTGTTTCAAATATTTTTATTTCATCACTATCTGTGTTATATGTACTGTGATTATATTGGAAAGAAATTTTTCCTGAATCATCTTTTATTTTGTACAGGCTGCCGCCGCTTTCTTCAGAACTAATATCAAAATACAATTGCTTTTCCATTGCCGTGAATTATTTAATTACTGCTAAGCAAATTCATCTTCTTTATGATTATAATGAAACACATTTGTGAATTCACCGAGTATTGCTTTTTCATTTTTAAACCTAAGTCTTTCCAGCTTAAGTGCGGCTATATCTTCAGCAAAAACTTTTCTGTACATCGGGTGCATAGTTCCACCTGTTACGCCTGCCGGTTTTGATGGATCATATTGAAACGCCGGATCAACCAACGTTCCGCGCGGATACATAATACGTGGAATTCCTTTGCCTCTGTAATCAAGATTAGCCGGATGATCAAGACCGAGCGTATGACCATATTCATGTGCAGCAGTTGTAGAGCCAATGTATAAATTCTCTAATTTAAAATAACCACTGTTACAACCTATATCATCTACAAAAGAAATATTGCCACGCGCATATTCTTCAATCCTGAAATAATTATTGCGCGGGTTAGTGTTGCTGTATATTTCTATTTCGTCAATTGATGTTTTTAAAGCTGCAGTAATACGAAAACTTACATAAAATATGTTGCTCTTTATATTTATTGTTGCGCGTGGTTCATTCCACATTGTTTCTATTTCTGATCTTATAGATTCGGTTACATTTTCATCAGCAGCATTTCCATAGGTGATAATATGAGAGCTGATAATAATTGTATGGTTATGTATTTCAACTTCGCCCATTTTTATTTTTTAAAGTGAAAATAAAAGAATTTATAAACTTTAAATATGCATTGTGTAAACAGGCATTTATCTTTTATCTAATAACAACAAGGTGCCGGTTTTTAAAGTGTTAATACATTTAATTCAATGCATGATATAAAAATATTTTTGCCTTGTCCAATTTCACTAACATTGTTTGTAATAGATGTATAATCAAAATTATTTAATAACCATTCCGTTTAAAACGGAATATAAAACTTAACAAAATGGATGAATATGCTTTAATCATGCGGCACGAAGACGGTACTAAAATCGCTTCGCCCGAACAAATGCAAATCTGGATGAAACAAACAATGGATTGGATTGGCAGTATTGCTGCACAAAACAAATTTGTGAGTGGTACAGGTTTGCCTTTTGCTGATGCAAAAGTTGTAGGTCATAATAACGTTGTTACTAACGGTCCGTTTGGAGATATTAAAGAAACCATCGGTGGTATTATTACAGTGCGTGCAGATTCAATTGAAGAAGCAATTGAATTTGCAAAAGGTAGTCCGGTATTGCAAGGTGAAGGCAATACGGTTGAGGTAAGAAGGATTGCCAAAAGAGATGAAATGCATTAACAAATATTAAAAATCCAATTAAAAAATCATGAAAGAGTTTTTATTTTTATACAGAACCGATTATGATCAAATGCAGCAACAAGCCACTCCCGAACAAATGCAGGCAAGTTTACAAAGATGGATGGATTGGTTAGGTTCAATAGCAGCGCAAAACAGATTAATTGATAAAGGTCGTCGTTTGGAAAATTCGGGCAGAGTTGTAAAAAAAGATTTGGTAACAAACGGTCCTTATGCTGAAATAAAAGAAAGCATCGGCGGATATTCTTTTGTGAAAGCTGAATCGTATGATGATGCCGTTGAAATTGCGAAAGGCTGCCCTATTCATTCAGCAGGCGGCAGTGTTGAAGTAAGAGAAATGAATTTAATGTAACAAGATCAGCAAAGCCTCGCAAGAGGCTTTTAGTTATGTCGGAGCAACAATTAATACCACATTTATTCAGAACAGAATTTAGTAAGATTACATCTGTACTCTGCAAGTTTTTTGGCATTGAGCATATTGAAATTGCAGAAGATATTGCAAGCGATACTTTTTTATCTGCAGTTGAAACATGGAGCTATAAAGGCTTGCCACAAAACCCAACAGCGTGGTTGTACACTGTTGCAAAAAATAAAGCAAGAAATTATTTGCATCATAATAATATTTTCATACAAAAAATTGCGCCGGAGATAAAACATACATCAACTGATGTAGAAGAAAATGAAATCGACTTATCTGAAAAAAATATTACAGACAGCCAGTTGCAGATGTTGTTTGCACTTTGCCATCCTGTTATTCCGGTTGAAGCGCAAATTGGTTTATCGCTGCGCATTCTTTGCGGTTTTGGCATTGATGAAATTGCCAATGCATTTTTAACGAATAAAGAAACGATTAATAAAAGATTATTCAGAGCAAAAGAAAAATTGCGAACAGAAAAAGTTGAAATAGAATTTCCGACATCAACAGAAATTAATAGAAGATTAGAAACTGTTTTAACAACATTGTATTTGCTTTTTAATGAAGGATATTTTTCTGAAAGCAGTGATAATGTTTTGCGTGAAGACCTTTGTTTGGAAGCGATGCGATTAAATTATTTACTGATTGAAAACGAGCAAACCAATTTACCGGAAGTAAATGCATTGTTTGCTTTAATGTGTTTTCATGCTTCGCGTTTTGCAGCAAGAAAAAATGAAAACGGTGAAATTGTTTTGTATGAAGACCAAGACGAAAATCTTTGGAATAAGGAATTGATTGAACGGGGCGCTTATTATCTTAATCAATCATCGCACGGAAATAAAATTTCCAAGTATCATTTGGAAGCAGGCATTGCTTACTGGCATACAATTAAAGCTGATACAAAAGAGAAATGGGAAAATATTTTGAAACTGTATAATCACTTATTGCAAATACAATATTCACCAATTGCCGCACTTAACAGAACATTTGCGCTTTCAAAAGTTCATGGACAACAAACAGCTATAAAAGAAGCAGAAAAACTGCAATTAATCAATAACCATTATTATTATTCTTTATTAGGCGAATTGTATAAAGAGATTGATAATAATAAAGCAAAAGAAAATTTTCAAACAGCTTACACATTGGCAAAAACGCAAACAGATAAACAAACGATAAAAAAGAAAATGGATGAGTTGTAGTTGTATTGATTATATATCATTAGTATGGAACAATGTTTGCTCATCAATCAAAAAAAATAATGAATAAATTAGTTTTTTCATTTTTTATATTATTCGTTTTTTCTGCCTGTAATAATTCGCCTGCAACAAGCGATAATACATCAATCCAGGATACAGTAACAAATCAAGAGACGCCTGCAACACAGCCTGATAGTATAATTACAAACCCGGATAGTATCGTTACAAACAATGATAAAAATGATGATGCTGAAAACCCGGAAAGTGTGCCTTTAATAATAGCAGGAGAAAGCGTTGGTAAAATTGCACTTGGAACAGATGCATCAACACTTCAAAATATTTTGGGAAAACCCGATATGAGTGATGCTGCTATGGGCAAAGCATGGATAACATGGTACGGCAAAAAACGCGATGAGCATAATAATAAAACAGAACTTGATATTTATACGGCTTATAAAGATACCAGCATGCGTGAGCAAACGGTACAACAAATAAGAACGACTTCATCTTTTTTTATTACAGCAGATAGCGTTCACGTTTATAGTTCGCTGGGTGATATAAAAAATAAATACGCACCAAGAAAAGTTTCCCAATATAAAGCTGATGGCAGAACAATACATATTTATGATAATAAAAACGATGGTATTGCTTTTGAAATTGCTGATGCCAACAAACAAAATATTTGTATTGGAATTATCATTCATCCTAAAAATAAAAGTGTGAATGATATTTATATAATGCTTCACCCGGATATGAAGCGGTTAGATAAGTAAATGTCATTTATTTTTTAGCAAGCGCATAATCTTTATAATTTAATATTTACTCGATGGAATTAAGATTTGATAAATCAATTTCATAAAACACAATTCATCATCTTATTGATAAGTTGAATACACTTAACGGAATTTCAGATGCAGAATTAAAAACGCCGTTTCAACATTAAGCAACAACAGCAGCATCTTCTTTTTCTTTCAGATTTTTTATAAAATCCAAAGCTTCAGAAACTACATCGCACATAATGGTTATTAGTGAGCCTTGTTTAGCATTTTGATACGCATGCATAATTGCGTCTTCTTCATTATAAATTATTTCGATAGGAAGATCTCTTGTTTTTGCTTCATTAATTCCTTCAACCAATAAATTCACTATTTCTTCTGCGGTGCGGCCGCGCAAATTCTTATCACAACGAATAATTATTTCATCAAAATATTTTGCAGATAATCTCCCAAGTTCGCGAATATCTTCATCACGGCGATCGCCTGTTCCGCTAATGATTCCAACCTTTGGTGTTCCATCCATTTTGCTTATAAAATTTCCGAGTAACTCTAATCCTGCGGGGTTATGCGCAAAATCTGCAAGAAATTTACACTTCTTAAATTCAAACATGTTCAAACGCCCTGGTGTTTGCGCAGGCGAAGGCACGAATGTGCTTAAGCCGGTTCGTATATCATCAATAGAAATATCGCGGAACAAATAAGCAGCAAGCACAGAAGGTAATGTATTCATTATATTATGTAAAGCCTTTCCATCGTATGTAATTGGAATATCTATAACTTTTAATACGCGAATTTTCCATGTTCCTTTTAAAATAGAAACATAGCCATTTTCATAAACCACTGCGTAGCCGCCTTTTTTGCAATGTTTTTTTATACGCGGATTATTTTCATCCATACTAAAAAACGCAATATTGCAATCGAGCTCTTCATGCATTTTATAAACAAGATCATCATCGGCATTTAAAATGGCAAAACCATTTTCACGCACGGTTTCGGGTATTACACTTTTTACCCTTGCCATTTGTTCTAATGTTTGAATGCCGCCCAAACCCATGTGATCTGCGGTTACATTCGTAACAATTGCCACATCGCATTTATCAAATGCCAAACCTGATTTTAATAAACCGCCACGTGCGCATTCAAGCACAGCAAAATCAACCGTTGGATCACTTAACACAAATGTTGCACTCACAGGCCCGGTGCAATCGCCTTTCATCATTAACTGGTTTTGAATATATACCCCATCACTTGTTGTGTAACCAACTTTTTTGCCTGCTGTTTTGCAGAGATGCGCCGTTAATCTTGTTGTAGTTGTTTTACCATTTGTACCTGTAATTGCGATGATAGGAATTCTGCCCGTGCTGCCTTTTGGAAACAACATATCAATTACTGGTTCGGCAGCATTACGCGGCAAACCGAATGCAGGCTCAACATGCATGCGAAAACCAGGCGCAGCATTTACTTCCAGCACAGCGCCGCCATTTTCTGTTATGGGTTTTTTAAGATCAGGCGCCATTATATCAATACCACAAATATCTAAACCAATGATGCGGGCTATACGTTCTGCCATAAAAATATTTACAGGATGTACTTCATCTGTAACATCTGTTGATGTGCCACCGGTTGAAAGATTTGCAGTTGGTTTTAATAAAACAAGTTCATCTTTTGGCGGAACTGTTTCTAATGTATAACCTTTTTCATCAAGCATTTTTTGTGTGAACTGATCAATGGTAATTTGTGTTAAAACTTTTTCATGACCATAACCACGCCGCGGGTCTTTATTGGTTGTTTCAATCAGCCATTGAATGTTATGTTCACCATCTCCTACAACACTTGCCGGCGTTCTTAATGCTGCACAAATAAATTTATAATTCACTACGAGCACACGAAAATCAAATCCTGTAATAAATTTTTCAACAATTACAGTGCGACCATATTTCTGTGCAGCTTCCAATGCTTTTGTTGCTTGCTCATAAGTTGTAATATTTGTTGTGTTGCCTTTACCGTGATTGCCATCAATTGGTTTTATCACCAAAGGGTAGCCAAATTTTTTAATTGCATATTTCAAGTCTTCTTCATCTCTGATTGTTGTTCCCTTTGGAACAGGAATTTGCGCAGCATCCAGTAAATTTTTTGTTTCTTCTTTATCACCGGCAATATCTACAGCAATAGTTGAAGTAGTGCTTGCAATGGTTGCGCGAATTCGTTTTTGATGCACACCATAACCCAATTGCACAAGGCTTTGTTTGTTTAAGCGGATATAAGGAATGCCACGCTTCACAGCTTCATCAACAATAGACCCTGTTGATGGACCAAGTCTTGTATCTTCTCTTATTTCGCGCAGCTTTTGAATGTCTGCATCAATATCATAATCTTTTTCTGTAGCATCAACCAAAGCCTGCGCAATACGCACCGCAGCTCTTGCTGCATACACACCGGCGTCTTCTTCCATATAATCAAACACTACAAAATATTCTGCATGTTTGCCTGTACCTCTTGTACGACCGAAGCCACATTCCATACCAGCCAACGTTTGCAACTCCAAAGCAATATGTTCAATTACATGACCCATCCATGTGCCTTCTTTTACACGCAGAAAAAATCCACCTTTATCATCTTCACTGCAACGATGCTCATACAAGGTTGGCATTAATTCTTCTATGCGTTCCGGAAAACCATCAATCTTATTTGTTGGCCGTTCCTCTAACTCTTCAAGATTTAATTTCATTTGAATAAGTTTTGGACGACGAACGCTCCAGTAATTCGGACCTCTTAAGATTTTTATCTCTTCAATCTTCATAAGATTTATTTGTAATTGTATTGATTATTTAAAGTTAACTGTTACCCGTTTTCTATATGGATTTTTTTATTTCAATCATTACATTTATTTTCACAATAACAAAATCAAAACTCTCTTCACTTTACAAACCTTGCTTTATGCCAGACAAACAAATGTTACCAAACGCAACTACTGTACTTGTATTAGGAATTTGTTCGATTGTTTTTTCCTGTTTTTTCGTTGGACTTGTATTAGGAATTATAGGATTGGTTATAGCATCCAAACCAAGAAAAATGTATAAAGAAACGCCCGACTTATACGATGGCTATTCATCCTTGAATGCCGGTTATATTATGTCTATTATTGGTACCGCACTTGGTGGCTTATATACTATTTACTGGATAATTTGGGTAGTTATTTTAGGCACTGCAAGCGCATCGCTCTGGCATTTTAATAATTATTAACCGTGTAATGACCTCTGCAAAACTCAGTGCAGTTGCTATTTATTTTTTTGTATGATGACATGGTTACAAAAGCACATGCTGCCATGTGCTTATAAATATTTTTTTGGAATTGATTGCCCGATTTGCGGTTCGCAGCGATCTTTATTGTTATTAATGCAGGGAAATTTTATTGAAAGTTTTAAAATGTATCCACCGCTTATTTTTTTATTGCTGCTTATATTTTTTGCAGTTGTTTATTTGATTTTCCCAACAATAATAAAAGCAAAATTTTTAAAGCAATACGCAGTAGTTGTTTTGATAATTATTGCTGTAAATTATACATGCAAAATTGCAACGGGAAATATTTAAAGCTCATCCCAACCCTTCCCCAAAGGGAGAAGGGCAAGAAGCACACTGAGTAAATGAACAGCATTAAATTGTCACGCTCTCAAAAGTCCTCTCCTTTGGAAAGGATTTAGGTGAGGTTCTATTGTAACAAATTCACTACTTCACCTGCACAACCAAAAGCAATTGTAAAACCACTGCCACCATGCCCGTAGTTATGAATAATATTATTTTCCTTTTCTACACGCACTGTAGGCCGATATGGTCTTAAACCTGCCCAACTGCCTATAATTTTTTGTTGCTTTAATTCAGGAAAAACTTCATAAGCATTGTTCAATATTTTTTCTATTGTTGATGGCTCAGTGTTTTCTTCGTACATATTTTCTTCATACGTGCCGCCAACAATCATTGCATCTTTTCTTGGAACAATATAAAGCGGTTTTTCATTATCAAGATAAATTGGGAAATCAGTTTTTGTTTCTATTAATGCAACTTGTCCGCGTACAGGAATTATTGTTTTATCGTTACATAATTTCTGAGAACCAAGCGCTGTACAATTAATAACAAAATCAAAATCATCTTTTATTTCATCGAAAGAACTTATTTCACGCTCAATAAACTTTACATTTTTTGCCGACACATAATTTTTTAAATAAGGTAAGAAAATTTGTGTTTCAATTAAAGGCACAGTAACATCGTATGCAACTTCAACACCCGGAGATAAATTTTCCTGAGGAACTTTTTTGCAGGCACCTTTTGGTATAAAATCAACCCATATTGGTTCTTCTTCAATTTCATTTTCACGTAACACTTTTATTAATTGTTTCATGCTAATACCTGTTGATGCATCAGCAGAAAGTTCTTCATAAAAGCTATAACTTTTTTGTGCCCAGCTAACACCTCTTTTATCATTGCGTATATGGTATGGAAACCAAAATGCGGCAGCTCTGTTTGAAGTAATGTTTGGTGAAAATGCTTTTGCAATTACAGTTATATTATAATCTTTTTCACATAACAAATAAGCGCATGATAACCCGCTGATACCTGAACCAATGATTGCAATTTTTTTACTCATTATAAATTGTATTAAATAAAATTGTACGGGTTTATATTAAGTTCACATTTTTTAATATAAACACTCAATATTCAATAGACAATAAACAATCTTCAATGTAATAGTTATTAAATTGAGTGGCGAGTTGTTGATTATTGAATATTTCTCCAATGCTTTTACCATTCACACTCACGTTAACGAATTATCCAAATCATTTAAAATATCTTCAATGTTTTCCAAACCAACGCTCATCCTTATCAATCCGTCAGTAATGCCAAATTGTAAACGCTCTTCTTTTGTAACACCATAATGGCTCATAGATGCCGGATGTGATATAAGTGTATCAGCAGTTCCAAGCGAAACTGCTCTTGTGCACATTTGAAGATTATCTATAAATTTTTTTCCTGCATGCAAACCACCTTTTAATTCAAAGCTTAACATAGCACCCGGATGTTTCATTTGTTTTTTTGAAACCGCATAGTCCGGATGCGATTCAAGACCATTATAATTTACTTTTTCAACCGCTGAATGTGTTTGTAAAAAATTTGCAACCGCAATTGCGTTTGAACAATGGCGCTGCATTCTTAATTCTAATGTTTTAATTCCATTAATTAAAAGAAACGCATCAAATGGATTTGAGTTTCCGCCTAATAAACGATGCCATTTAGTGCCTTTAGTTTTCATGAACTCAATATCGCGTCCAATTAAAATACCTCCAATCGCAGTGCCGTGACCATTTAGAAATTTTGTTGTTGAATGTACTACAAAATCAACATCATATTTAAAGGGCTGTTGCAGATAAGGCGTGGCAAAAGTGTTATCAACAGAAACAACAATGTTATATTTTTTTGCGAGTTGCGTTATTGCTTCAATGTCCACACACTGAATAGTCGGGTTTGCCGGTGTTTCCAAATGTATGAGACGAATATTTTTATTTTGTTTGATAGCATCTTCTGCAACATTTAAATCTCTTAAATCTGCAATGATTGGTTGAATGCCATCTTCAACAAGAACTTTATGCAAGTATTCATGCGATCCTCCATACAAAGAAAAATGCGAAAGCACTGCATCACCGGTTTTTAAATTGCTTTGAAATAAAGTGCTCAATGCTGCCATTCCACTCGCATGTAAAAATGCCTTTAACTCTAAGGCATTTCCGTCTTTATTTTTTATGTGAAAAGATTCTAACGCTGCAATTATTTCTTCTGCAACTTTAAATGTTGGATTTCCCCATCTGCTATAAATATAACCTTCTTCTTTGCCGGAGAAACGTCGCATTCCCTGTTCTGAATCATCAAACGTAAAAGTTGAAGTTGCGTAGATTGGCGGGAGATGAGAAGATTGAGAAAAATTATGTGTGCCCGCATGTAAAACCAAAGAACTGATACCGGAAAATTCAAAATTTTTTTTCTTCATTAAATATACTTTATTAACTATCATAAGACCACTTAACCCAAATTGCACCCCATGTAAAACCACCACCAAAGGCAGCGAGTATAATATTATCGCCTTTCTTTAATTGCTTTTCCCATTCCCATAAACATAATGGAATAGTTGCTGCAGTTGTATTACCATACCGCTGAATATTTATCATTACTTTTTCTTTTGGCAAACCCATTCTTTCAGCAGTAGCATCAATAATGCGAAGATTTGCCTGGTGTGGTACAAGCCATGCAACATCATCTGCACTAAGATTATTTTTTTGCATAATTTCTTCGCTCACATCTGCCATGCCTTTAACTGCAAATTTGAAAACCGTTTTTCCTTCCTGGTAAATAAAATGTTTTTTTTCTGTTACGGTTTCAATTGATGAAGGTTCTAAAGAGCCGCCGGCTTTCATTTTTAAATATTCTACCCCACTTCCATCTGTTCTCAAAATACTATCAAGTAGTCCTGTTTCATCTGTTGAAGGTTCAAGTAAAACAACACCGGCGCCATCACCAAAAAGCACACAGGTATTTCTGTCTGTATAATCAACAATAGCACTCATTTTATCAACGCCAACTACCAATACTTTTTTATAACGGCCAGATTCAATAAAAGAGGCGCCTGTTTGTAAAGAAAAAAGAAACCCGCAACAGGCTGCACTTACATCAAAACCCCAGGCATTTTTTAAGCCTGCTTTATGAGCAATTATGTTAGCTGTAGAAGGAAAAAGCATATCAGCCGTTACCGTTCCAACAACTATGCATTCAATTTCAAGCGGGTCTATATTTTTTTTTTCGAGCAGCCTTTTTACAGCAGGTATTGCAAGATCGCTGCTTGCTTTTCCGGGTTCGTTTAATATTCTTCTTTCACTTATTCCGGTACGGGTTTTTATCCATTCATCATTCGTATCAACCATTTTTTCAAGCTCTTTATTAGTAAGCTTGTATTGCGGCACATAAGCTTCAACGCCGGTTATTGCCGCAGTTATTTTCTCCATGCTAAAAAATTAGGTGTCAAAAGTATTGAAAATAGGTATTACAAAAAGTATTGAATTTAAATGAAAACCATACTTTTGACGTGTTGATATGATTGCATTTGTTAGCGGAAGATTTGTTACGAAATTGCCATCGCAGGTTATTGTAGATGTTAACGGAGTTGGATATGAATTGCAGATTAGCTTAAATACTTATTCAGCTATTGCAAATAATGAAAGCGGAAAATTGTTTACTTATCTGCACATAACGGAGAATGCTCATACTTTATATGGTTTTTTTGATTCAGGTGAAAAAGATCTTTTTTTACAGTTGCTTAGTGTTTCAGGTGTAGGTGCTTCTACAGCAAGAGTTATGCTAAGTGGTTTGAAGCCGGATGAAATTATAAAAGCAATTATTCAAAACAATACGAAACAGCTTGAAAGTATAAAAGGCATCGGGCGAAAAACGGCAGAGCGTATTGTATTGGAACTAAAAGATAAATTAGGAAGGCAGCAAACGGATAAACCGGATGCATCGTATTTAATGAATACCCCTGAAGCAGATGCATTAAATGCTTTAATTGCTCTCGGAATACAAAAAAATAATGCAGAGGCAGCTTTAAAAAAAGTAATTTCACCAGAGAACAATAAACTTACATTAGAAAACATTATTAAACTCGCACTAAAAAATCTATAGCTTATAGAAAAAATTTCTACCTAACCAGGCTAAGATAAATTGAGAAATTTTTTTGATTACAAAATTGTCCCCGTGATGCTGTTTCTGCTTTGCCTTTGCAATAAGGGTTTTACGCAGAACACAGACAGCCTGCATTTTCCTTTGCAAGACAGAAGAGGAGATCGGTTTAGCTGGAATTATACAAACCCTTTTGACCTGCCTGATACATCTTTTATCAAACAAGATATTCAATACGATCCGGTAACCAATCAATACTATATTAATGAAAAAGTAGGTGATCTTATTTATCGCAAACCAACTTATCTAACGTTTGATGAAATGTATCGGCTGCAATCTCAAAAGCAGGAAGATGATTATTTTAATCAGCGCGCACAAACTTTATTAGACTTAAACAGGAAAATTTCAAG